>JAUILW010000179.1 GCA_030432795.1 Gammaproteobacteria bacterium | reverse complement strand
TCCCAATCGGTGCGGCTCTCCGTAACTTCCTCTGCCGTGAGCGGCCGGTTGCGGGCGGGCAGGGAGTACTGCGGCGTGCGCTGAAACACGGTGACGTGCTCTGCCGTTCTGGCGATCTCGGGTATGCACTGAATGCCGGATGAGCCGGTGCCGATCACGCCCACACGCTTGCCTTCGAAGGAGACCGGCTCGTGGGGCCAGCGCCCGGTGTGGTAGCACGCGCCTGCAAAGTCGTCGATGCCCGGGTAGTCGGGCTTGTTAGCGACGAACAACGCACCCACCGCGCACACCAGAAACTGTGCGGTAACCGTCTGCCCCGCATCGGTTGCGATGCTCCAGCGCTGCGCATCCTCGTCGTAGCGAGCATCGGTCACCCAGGTGTTGAACTGGATGTCTTTACGCAGATCGAAGCGGTCGGCAACGTGCTCGAGGTAGGCGAGCACCGATGCCTGAGAGGTCTGCGTTTCGGTCCAGGTCCATTCGTCCACCAGGTCCTGGGAGAATGTGTAGGCGTAGAAGGGGCTGCTCGGCGCGTCCACGCGGGCGCCGGGGTAGCGGTTGTACCACCAGGTGCCGCCCACGCCGCCGGCACCATCGAAGGCGCGTACGTTGAGGCCCATGTCGTCGCGCAGGTGGTGCAGCGCGTACATGCCGCCAAAGCCTGCGCCGATGATGATTGCGTCGAGTTCTTTGTTGTCGCCAGCCATCGAATCGTTCCTTTGTCAGATGTGCGCGGCGGAGCCGCCGTCCACTTCAATGGCTGAGCCGTTGACGTAGGACGCGGCGTTGGTGCACAGAAATGCGATGACCTGCGCCACCTCTTCCGATGTGCCGTAGCGGCCCACCGGCACGGTACGGCCGTTGCGTTCGAGCACCGCTTCCATGGTGCTGTCGGAAGCGTTGGCGATTTCCCTGGCGGCACGCTCCCACATGGCGGTGTGGATCAACCCCGGCAGCACTGAGTTCACCAGCACGCCGTCGGCGCCGTACTTGCGGGCCAGGGACTTGGCCATGGAGATCATCGCGGCCTTGGTTGCGCCGTAGTCGATCAGCGCTGCATTGGGGTACTTGGCCGCACCGCTGGCGATCATGACGATGCGGCCCCACTTCTGCTTGCGCATCTTCGGCAGTAACCGGCGCGTGCAGCGCACCGCGCTGAGCAGGTTGAGCTCGTGCAGGTCGAGCCAGTCCTGGTCAGTCATGTACAGGAAATTTCGCGATGGGCTGGCACCGACGTTGTTGATGAGTATGTCGGCACCGCCGCCGGCCTCGACGGCGTCCAGAAACGCCTCGGTGGAGGCCTGGTCAGCCATGTCGGCAACGTGGCCCGTCACCCGTTCGCTGTAAGCGCTGAGCTGCTCAATGGCTTCTGGGTTGCGGGCGCAGAACACCACCTCAGCGCCGAGATCCGCCAGCTCCTTTACCACCGCTTCGCCGATGCCGAGGCTTGCGCCAGTAACCACCGCGCGCCGGCCGGCCAGATTCAGGTCCATCATCCGACAGCTCTCCCGTTGTCTCCTGAATGCAAACTAACCAACCGCGGTCGGGCTGTCACGTGCGACATATCCATTCGGGCTCCTTCCGCGAGGGGGTCGCGAGGTAGGTTCTCGCTCCGGCGTTTTTGATACTATCCGGGGTTTGATCAAAACGCTTCGGAAGGGGACAGCATGTACGATCTGATAATCCGCAACGGCACGGTCATAGATGGCACGGGACAGGACCGATTCGTGGGCGATGTGGCCGTAGCCGACGGCAAAGTCGTGGAAGTAGGGCAGGTTACGGGTTCCGCCCGGCGCGAGATCGACGCCACCGGCAAGCTGGTAACGCCGGGTTGGGTGGACATCCACACCCACTACGACGGCCAGGCGACCTGGGACCCTCTGCTGGCGCCTTCCAGCTGGCACGGTGTCACCACCGTGGTGATGGGCAATTGCGGCGTTGGCTTCGCGCCGGTCAAGCCGGGCGATGAGGACTTTCTCATCCAGCTCATGGAAGGTGTGGAAGACATTCCGGGGGCGGCGTTGTCGGAAGGCATCGACTGGCAGTGGGAGAGCTTTCCGGAGTATCTCGATGCCCTCGAGAAGATGCCGCGCGCCATCGACGTGGCCACCCAGGTGCCGCACGGTGCGGTGCGCGCGTATGTGATGGGCGAGCGCTGCAACAAGGACTATGCGCCCACTCAGGCCGAAGTCGATGCCATGGCGGCGCTGGTGAAAGAGGGTGTGGAGGCTGGTGCGCTGGGCTTCACCAGCTCCAAAACCCTGCTGCACAAAGACGTGCACGGCGAATACATGCCGGGAACCTTCTCCGGCAACGACGAGATGCTGGCGCTGGGCATGGCGATGAAAGGCTGTCCGAACGCCGTGTTCGAGTTGGTATCGGACCACCTCGGAGACACCGAGGAATGGCACTGGGTGACGGAGTTTCAAAAGCAGACCGGGCTCACCATGACGCTGATCGCCACCACCGCACCTGCCTACGAAAACAACCACATGTACCGCATCGCCGAACAGGCGCGCCAGGAAGGCCGCGAAATCCGCCCGCAGGCGGCAGGCCGGCCCACCGGCGTGCTGCACGGGCTGCAGTCGAGCTTTCATGCATTCGTCGGGCATCCCACCTGGCGCGCCGAGCTCAAAGATCTCGACCACGAAGCGTTGGTAGAGCGGCTGCGCGATCCCGTGGTGAAAGCAAAGCTTCTGTCCGAAGAATCGGTGATCAAATCCGGGCCCATGCAGAACCTCACGGGCCTCATGGGCATGGTTTTCCCGCTGGGTGAGAACCCCAACTACGAGCCGGAGGCCAGCGACAGCGTCGCAGGCATCGCCGCGGCTCAGGGCAAAGAGCCGCTGGAGGTCATGTACGACCTGCTGGTGGCGAACGACGGCAAGGAGCTCTTCTACCAGCCGCTCGGCGGCTATCAGGGCTTCTCGCTGGACTGGCAGAAGACGTTCCTCGAGCACCCCAACGTGCTCTTCGGCCTCAGCGATGGTGGCGCGCACTGCGGTGTCATCGCCGATGCGGGTATGCCGACCTTCATCATGACCCACTGGGGGCGGGACCGTACCCGTGGCGAACGCATGAGCCTGGAGTTCATCGTCAAGTCGCTGGCGTCGGACACCGCGCGCGCCTACGGCATGCGGGATCGCGGGCAGATCGCGCCGGGCATGCTGGCAGATATCAACATCATCGACTTCGATACCCTGCGGCTCTACCGGCCGGAAGCGGTATTCGACCTGCCTGCCGGCGGCCGCCGACTGGTGCAGCGGGCGGCGGGTTACGAAGTGACGATCAAAGCCGGCGAGCCCATCTTCGAAAACGGCGCGCACACCGGCGCGCTGCCAGGCAAGCTGGTGCGGCGATCGAATCAGTCTGCAGCGTGATTGAACGGAAGGGTGGCGCGTCTGGCGCGTTGCCCTCCAGCGCATCGCGGGGCCGGCTAGAGGCTGGTGAACGGGTTCACAACTTCCAGAGTTTCGATGCGTTGAGCATGCTGAAGATCTTCAGTGAGTAACCGCTTGCAGCCCGAAGATAGTGCGCTTCGTACAACCATGGAGTCCCAGAAGCTGAACCCGTAGAGCCGGGAAAGGTCGATGGCGGCGAGTACATCCTCGCGCTGGGGAACAACCAACGTGAATTCCGCCATGAGTTCTGTCTTTCTGCGCGCAACTAACGGATCCACTCCCAGTTTTCGAGTGGCCGTTGCAAAGTACTCCTGCAGCACCTGGATCGAAACGGTCCCGGTTTGATTTCGTCGCTGATCAGCAACGAGCTCCAGCGCCAGGTCTCTCTTTTTCGGAGTGTCGTGATCGTCCGTGTAGACGAATATGTTGGTGTCGATGAAGTCAGCCACGCTCGTGGGCTTCCTCGCGATTGAACGTCCAGCCTTTCGAGCGTCCGCCGCTGCGCATCGAAAGGTCGCGGAATTCGTCAATCTGGCCCTCGATCGAATCGCTAGAACCGAGTTGCGCGAGATACTCCCGGACGAGTTGATTCACACTTTTACCGGTGCTACTGGCTGCCAGGCGAGCTCTGCGCAATGTCTCTTCGTCAATTGAGAGGGTGATGTTCTTCATCGCTGCCCCGATCCTTATGGAAGAACGCAGTATATGTGCGCACAGGATATGTGCGCAACCAGTTCTTTCCTGCCCTTGGCATCTGCCGGTGTGTCGAACCCGGCGGTTACCCGCCGCAGTCGAGACGCTGCACCAGTTCCACACGTCGGTTGTGCGCCCGCCCGGCGTCGGTGTTGTTACTGAACACCGGCGCCAGCGGGCCGATGCCTTGCGCGATCAGTCGCTTGCTGTCTGTGCCGCGGGATGACAGCGCATCGACCACACTCTGCGCGCGATCGGCCGACAGTTTGCGGTTATAGGCGAACGTGCCCTTGCCGTCCGTATGGCCGACGACAAAGAAGCATTCGCTCGGGTGTGCTTCGAGGTAGCTGGTAATCGATGCTAGTGCGGCATCGGACTCCGCCTTCAACTCCGCACGGTCGTACTCGAAGACGATACCGGTAAGCACCACACGACCTTTGTCCTCGATGTCCCGGCCAATCGCCTCAGGGTCTATGGCTACCAGGCCAACCTCAGTTGCCTGTACTTCCACAATGTCGATGAGGGTGCCCACGTAGCGCTCCGCATGTTGCTCTACGTTGATCACTACGTACACATCGCCCGCCGCTCGTTGCTTACGCGCGACAATGGCACCGGCACCACCTTGCGTCGACGTGCCGGCCGCCTGCGTTGCGGCCTCACCGGGCTGGTTGAGAGGGTTCTCGTTCAGGTAGACATTGAGCCAACTGCGACTACCGAAGTCCGTGCCGCCTCGCGTCGCGTCGAATCTTGCCCCGTAGACTTCAAATTCCTGTGCCTGCAGGCTTTGCTGGTAGTTCTGAAACACTTCAGATGCCGTACGTTCTCCTTCGAGGGCGTAGAACGTGCGGGTAACCCGGCCGGTCGTATCAACCCAGTCGCCAATCGTGCGGTAGCCGGTGACCGGTCCTGTGGGGATGCGGTATGGACGGTTATTGTCGATTTCCTGCCAGCGGATTTCCTGGCCGGGGTAGCGTGAGATGAGCGGGTGTTCCACGACGCCGTCGATGTCGGCTGCGGATGGATTGGCGGCTGTTAATGTCAGTAGCGCCAGGCAGAGCGTTGTGATGCGCATGAATATCTCCGCTGCTTGTTGCGTGGTCGGGCTAACCCTGTTGCACATTGCTGCGCGAATCCCTCTCGCACACTCAGCTGTGCTGAGTATGCTGTCGGGACTTGCCACATTCCGCTGCGCGGAATGTGGCGGATAGTGGCGGAAGAGGTAGGAGTCGAACCCACCAGGCACGTTATCGCACCTCAACGGCTTTGAAGGCCGCGCGCCCCACCGGGAGCGATGCTCTTCCGCGGCGGAGTGTCGCAAATCGCTAGCGCGCGCGCCACTTGCCGGCAACGATGCGCTCGTTGCCCTGGCGGCGGGTGAAGCCTTTGCGGTCGAAGTGCTCCAGTACGTCGATGGCGACGTTGCGGCCGATGCCGGTGGCGTCGCGAAAACGGCGTACGTCGAACGGCGCTTCTGCCGCGAGTTGCTCGGCGGTTGCGGCAAGCTCGTCCAGCACCTGTGGCAGATAGAATCGCGTATCGCTGATCTGGTCCAGCATCTTCAGACGCGCCAGCGCCGGCAGCGCTTTGCTGAGGTTGTGCAGCGGCTGGCCAGTGCTTTTGGCGATGTCGCCAAGGCTCGGCGGCTGGGACGTGCTCAGCAGCGGTTGCAGCATCTGCATGAGCTGCTGCTGTGCGTCGGTGAGCACGGCGGCGTGGCGGGGCAGGTGGTACATACCGCCGGTTTGCGCGAGCTTGTCTTCGGAGGTGAGCTCGCGCAGAAGCTCGCTGCGAAAGACGGTGGGGATGATGTGCGGCAGCTCGTTTTCACGCACCCCTTGCAGGTTGGGGTGGTCCGTCAGGTGGCGGGTGATGAATTGCTCCGCGGCGCTGCGCCATTCCTGCCACTGCGCAGCGTGCACCAGCCAACCGCTGCGCTCCAGTGCTTCGTTGGCGTCGTAGCGTTGCACATCGGCTGGCAAGCCCCAAAGTGTGCGGAATGCTGGCCACTGCACGGGGCCAAGCTCGAGCAGACGGCGGAATGCCTGGCTCGGGTCGGTGGTGCGCAGGGCGTTCAGGCGCGCCATGCGTTTGCCGTCACGGCGGCGCCCGGCGGGTGCTTCGGTATCGCGTACCGTGCCGCCGCCGAGGGTGACGTCCAGGCTCTGATCGCGCAGCAGGATGCGGTCGCCGGCGCGAGCCGGCAGCGGTTCGTCGAGCACCAGATCCACAAGGTTCGTGCTGCCCGGCTCCAACCAACTGTCGCCGAGCTGCGCGATGCGGCCGGTGGTATGGCTCGTGCCGTGATAGGCGTGCACCGGCGTCCAGTGCTTCACCGCACGGGGAAAATCGGCGAGCACTTCGAGGTCCAGGGTGAGGTGCGTGCTCGCCGTTGGATCGCTTGTGACCCAGGCGCCGCGTTGCACATCCTGTATGTCGATGCCCGTGAGGTTCAGCGCTGTGCGGTCGCCGGGGTGGGCGTGCTCTGCGGGGCGGTCGTTGGCGTGTACGCTGCGCACGCGCGCGGTTTTGCCGCACGGAAACACGGTGACGTTGGCGTCCGGGTGCACCGCACCCGCCAGCACCGTGCCGGTGACCACGGTGCCGCTGCCGCGGATGTTGAACGCACGGTCGATGGGCATGCGAAACAGTCTCGGCGCCGCCTCGGGCGTTGCGCGCTGTGCCGCAGTGG
>JAUILW010000956.1 GCA_030432795.1 Gammaproteobacteria bacterium | reverse complement strand
GAGAAAACCGCCGTGGTGCGTCACGCGGCGCGCATGTTCGTCACCTCCGCGAATATCGATGTGCCGATGATGACCATCGTCACGCGCAAGGGTTACGGCCTCGGCGCCCAGGCCATGGCTGCCGGCAGCTTCAAGGCGCCGCTGTTCACGGTCACCTGGCCCACCGGTGAGTTCGGTGGCATGGGCCTGGAGGGCGCGGTGAAGCTCGGTCAGCGCAAGGAGCTGCAGGCCATCGAAGATCCGCAGGAGCGGGCTGAGGTCTACCAGCGCATGGTGGACGACATGTACAAGCGTGGCAAAGCGGTGAACATGGCGTCGCACTTCGAGATCGACGAGGTGATTGACCCGGCCGACAGCCGCAAGTGGATCGCCGCCGGTCTGCGTTCTGTGCCGGCGCCGCTGCCGCGCAGGGAAAAGAAACGCCCCAATGTCGATACCTGGTAAGGAGTAGCAGTGGCAACAGAGCAACGCACGGGTAGTGTGGAGCTGGCCGGTGGGGAAAGCGCCTCCGGCATGCTGCACGCGGTGCTCACGAACGCGGTGCGTGACTTTCCGCAGGTGTTTTCCGAGCTTTCCTGGCCAGCGGATGGGAAAGCGTTTCGCGGTGCGTATCCATATGTGTTGCCGGATTTCGAGGCGGCACGCTTGGCGAGCAGTCAGCGTGGTGACATTGCCGCGCGTATCGTCGACGACCTGGCGGAACGCATCATCTGGCGCGAGGGGGAGGCTGAGGTGGCGCTGTCCGCGGCGTTGCAGCAGGATGTGGCGTCTCCGCCGCTTGCCTGCCACACCTTCGACGGCGCGCCGGGCTGGCAACCTTCGGTGGTGTATCAGGGGCGGCGCTGGCAGGCGGATGAGTTTGCGGAGCTCGGCAGGGTGCTTACAGAGCGCCGTGTGATCACCGCCGCCGCTGGACGCGCGTTCAGCTGGCTGCAGTCGCAGGCGCTGCACAACGGCCAGTTGGACCTCAGCGGCAGACGCATCGCCGTGCTTGGCGGCGGCGCAGAAATGGCGCCCACCCGCTTCTGGCTGCGCGCCGGTGCAGACGTGCTGTGGATCGATACGGTACCGCCACCGCCGCAATGGTTCGACGATGCCGCCATGTCAGGACGGCTATTCTGGTGTGAGGCTGGCGCTGATCTACTGCGCCAGCCGCGCGAGGTGCGCGCCATGTTGCTGGCGTTTGCCGACGGGCACCCCCTGGATCTTGGCCTGTACGCCTACGCTCCGGGACAGGCGCGCGAGCTGCGCCTGACCGGCGTGATGAACG
>JAUILW010000955.1 GCA_030432795.1 Gammaproteobacteria bacterium | reverse complement strand
GCAAAGCGCTCTCCGTAGTGCTGTTCGACAGTGAAGAGGCGCTCATTCGCATCGACATGAGCGAGTACATGGAGAAGCACTCGGTTGCCCGTCTCATCGGCGCGCCGCCGGGCTATGTGGGTTACGAGGAGGGCGGCATGCTCACCGAACAGGTGCGCAGGCGGCCGTACTCACTCATCCTGCTCGATGAGATCGAAAAGGCGCACCCCGATGTGTTCAACGTATTGCTACAGGTGCTAGACGACGGCCGTCTCACCGACGGCCATGGACGCACCGTGGACTTTCGCAACACCGTGCTGGTGATGACCTCGAACCTGGGTTCGGAAGCCATTCAGACGCTCACGGAGGAGGGCGACTATGATCGTATCCACTCCACCGTCATGGGAGTGGTTGGCCAGCACTTCCGTCCCGAGTTCATCAACCGGGTGGACGACATCGTCGTGTTCCATCCGCTGTCCAGGGAGCACATGCGCGCCATCGCCGACATTCAGCTTTCGTTGCTGCGCCGGCGGCTTGCAGAGCAGGATCTCGACATCGAGGTGGACGAAGCTGCCTGGTCGCTGCTGGTGGAGGAGGGGTACGACCCGGTATATGGGGCAAGGCCACTCAAGCGGGTGCTGCAGAAACGTCTGGAAAATCCACTCGCCAGCAAACTGTTGGGTGGTGAGTATCTGCCGGGCAGTACCATTCGTGTTGCGGTGGAGAACGGCGAATTGACGTTTCGTTGACGGATTGCCCAGAACAGGCCGTTAACGCCCCGAGAACTGTGGTTCGCGCTTCTCCGCGAAGGCGCGAACCGCTTCTTTGTGGTCTTCGGTGCCGCGCGTTTTCAGCAAACGATCCGCTTCGCGATCGATGGCCGTCCAGTGATCGATATCGAGCGCCTCGTCGAGGTTGTCCTTGATATAAGCCAGGGCCACGCCGGGGCCCCGGGCCAGCTCGCGCGCCTTGGCGAATGCAGCCTCCTGCAGCGCGTCATCTTCAACACGCCAGTTCACCAGACCCATCTGCAGCGCTTCGTCTGCGGCTACCCGTCTGCTGGTCAGCATCAGTTCCCGCGCCGTCGCCGGTGCAACCACGCGGCTCAGCAGCCAGGCGATACCGTAGTCCCCCGACAAGCCGATGCGCGCATAACCGGTTGTGAGGAAAGCGCTGGCCGCTGCCATACGCAGATCACAAGCCAGCGCAAGCGCCATGCCTGCGCCCGCGGCGGCGCCAGGTAAGGCTGCCAGCGTCGGTTTGCGCAGGGCTCGCAGCGCTCCGCCTATGGA
>JAUILW010000954.1 GCA_030432795.1 Gammaproteobacteria bacterium | reverse complement strand
TCACCCCGTAGGCGATCTCCACCTGCCCTTCGATACCCTCAGCCTTGGCTTGGCCCGGGTATATCGCCGCAGTGCCAGATACCAGCTGCACAGGCCGGTCTGCGGTAGCACAACCAGCCAGCAGCACCGCAAGGAGGATGAGGGCTGTTGGACGCGTTATCATGGCGGCCAACTTTAGCGCATCGACGATAAGGAGCAACGTGGATCAGGATCAAGACCGCCCCGAAGAGCGCCTGACGTTCTGGCAGATGCTCCTCAGCGCTGCAGCGGCGGCCTTCGGCGTGCAATCCAGTAAGAACCGGGAACGGGACTTCACGAAAGGCAAGGCGATCCACTTCATCATCATCGGTATCGTCTTTACCGTGATGTTCGTGCTGGCCGTAGTGCTGGTGGTGCAGACGGTTCTGAGCGGGGTGCCGTAGCAGCCGTCAGGCCCCTTGGCCTACATCGTGTTCACCCCCCCTGCCAATAGCGCATCCACCAGCAGTGCCGGCTGTGAAAAGAACGGTGAGTGGCTGGTGTCGAGGGTAGCTACGTGATCGCAACCCACCCGCTCCACCATACGTTGCTGCGCCGCCAGCGTGATGGCGCGGTCCTCGCTGCACAGCAGATAGCTGCGCGGCAGGCGTCCCCAGCGCTCCTGCGTGTGCGCCGGGCTTTCGAGAATCAGATCCATGCGTTGCGGCACCACGCAGGCCCTGGCCAGCGCAATGTCTTCATCGCTGCAATCCCCGTAGAACACCTCGCGCATCTTCTCCTTCGCCACCGTGGTCGTGAGTCCGTTCTCGCTCGGCACCATGGCGGATGGCACGAGGCTGCCCTTCATAGCCTCTCTGGATTCACCGGGCGCCTCGTCGGGCTTTTCCAGAAACGCGCACAGATAGACAAGTCTATGCACGTGATCCACATAACGCTCCGCCGCCTCCGTGATCACCAGACCACCCAGGCTGTGACCAACCAGCACTGCCGGTTCGTCGGACTGCGTGAGTACCCGGCCCACCTTTTCGGCGTAAGCGTCGAGCGTTACCTGCTCGATGGGGGTTTTATCGACACCATGCCCGGGCAGATCAACCGCTGTGACCGTATGCCCGCGACGCTCCAGTTCCGCCACCACCTTGTACCAGCACCAGGCGCCATGCCACGCGCCGTGCACGAGAACGAATCTGCTCATGTTGTTACCTCCTGGTTTTAGATCTCGGTTCTAGATCTCGGCTCAGTGCGCCAGGCCCAGAGCTCGCTCCGCAACCGCTCGCATGTCGTCGTGCTGCGCC
>JAUILW010000178.1 GCA_030432795.1 Gammaproteobacteria bacterium | reverse complement strand
AAGGTGAGCTTGCGACGCTGCTCGAACGGAAAGTCGAAGAGTGTGGCCAGCATCTGCGTGGTGAGCTCGATGGACACGCGTTCCACCCAGTTGAACGTCTCGCCCCGCGGCAGGCCGTCTAGGATGCTGCCGGCGCGGGCGCGGATGACGCTTTCGAGCTTGGCGAGGTTCATCGGGGCGACCACCGGCGTCACGGTCTTGCGCTGGGTGTCGTGCTCCGGCTGGTCCATGGCGATGAAGCTGGTGGTCTGAAAGTCGGGCGGCGTATCGACGATGCTGATGCCGCTCGCAGAGGAGAACACCTGATGGTTGCGGTCGACCGCCTTGATGTCGTCAAAACGGGTAATGGACCAGTAAGGTCCATAGCGGCTGGCTGCAGCGTAGTGCACCGGGTCTTCGTTGCGCATTCGCTCGAAGTAGGGGTACACCACATCGCTCTGCCACAGGTCCCAGTGGCTGATCTCGATGTCCTGGAGGCGCTGGGCGTTGGCGTGTTTCGTGGCCCGCTCCAGAGAAATGGGATTAAACGAAGCCATGACACCTCACCTGCCTGCTGCGGCTGAACCGATTACCCAATGTGCCACCGTAGTGCGGACGCTGTCTATGCCCTGCCGATGCGTGGTCTAGAGTATCTCCAGGCGCTCCAGCCACAGCAGTTCGCAAGCGCCATCGCCGGTGTCTTCGAACGTGGTCGAGCTGCGCCACCTCCAGCCGTCTGCAGCACGCACGTTCACCAGCTGGCCTGCCAGGCGCACCGTATCGTCGCGCTGCACGCGTTCGAGTGCGGAGGCCACTTGGGGGGACGCAGGAATGACGTGCACGTTGGTAGAGTGCGTCTCGATCTCCCGGCGGGGGATGGGAAACTGCTCCACGCGCCAGTAGTAGAAGCGGTTGCGTTGGCTGATGTGGACCTGCTGCAGCACCTCATCGGTGCTCATTGGTCCCCAGCCTAAGGCCAGGTCGGTAGGGGAGAGGTGCGCTTCGCGACCAGAATGGTAGTCACGGCGGTGCAGCACGCGCGCTTCGTGGCTGAAGGGCTGCACGGGTTCGATGACGTAGCCGTCGAACACGTGGCCACCGTCTGCGGTCACCGTGGCCTGCAGGGGCGAGTGGTTGTGCCACCAGAACAGTGTTGCGAAGGTTAGCGCGAAGAGGAGCTTGCGAATCGTCGGGTCTCCGAAAATCGCCCTCTATTTCAGCACGAAGTCGAGCCAAGGCCTGTGCAACAGCCCGCAAAGCGCGCTCCCGTAGGGCTTTTCAGAGCGGCTTCTCACCTAAAATAGAGCGCGGTACAATTTCTTCCGTTAGAGGCACTGGCAAACGAGAGGGGGAACTGAACATGGTCGAAACCCGCACCGGACATAACCGATCCAATGGGGTCTCCTACAACGACGTGCTGCGCGCCGACGAGGTGCCGCCGCCGGCGGTATATCTCGAAGACTCGCCCTACCCGGCGGGGGTCACCAAAGTGCCCGCCAGACGCTACTTCACCAAGGAAGAGCACGACCGGGAAGTGGAGAGGCTGTGGAAGCGTGTGTGGCAGATGGCCTGCCACGAGTCGGACATTGCCAACGTTGGCGACACCCATGTGTACGACATCGCCGAGCTGTCGTACATCGTCGTGCGGGTGAGCGAAAACGAGGTGAAGGCGTTTCCCAACGTGTGCCTGCACCGCGGCCGCGCGCTGTGCGACAACCACCGCAAAGAGCTCAAGGTGTTCCGCTGTGCGTTTCACGGCTGGTCCTGGCATCTGGACGGCCGGCTGAAGGAAGTGCCCGGGCACTGGGATTTTCCCACGGTCACCGAAGAGGAATATTCCCTGCCAGAGGTGAAGGTGGGCCACTGGGGTGGCTTCGTGTTCATCAACCCGGATCCCAACTGCGAGCCGCTGGAGGATTTTCTCGGTGATATCGACCGGCACTTCAGCATTCCTTTCGAGCGTCGCTACAAGGCAGCGCACCTGATCAAGCGTTTGCCCTGCAACTGGAAAGTGGCGCAGGAAGCCTTCATGGAGTCTTACCATGTAGTTGCCACGCATCCGGAACTGCTCGGCTACTTCAGCGACGTGAACTCCAAGTACGATGTGTGGGGCAACTGGTCGCGGGCAATCTCCGCATCGGGGCCACCGAGCCCGCACACCGGCCTCGAGAATCCGGACATGTCTGCCTATCCGGATGGCAAGGCGTTTCAGAGCATGCGGCACATGCTCAGCGGCCACGTGTACCGACGACTCGAGGAAAATCGCGTTGAGGTGACGACGCCGGACGGCAAGACCGGCATATTCGACCGGCGCGCGGAGTACATCAGCGGGGACGTGAAGTCCGCAGACATTCAGATGTGCGACTGGGTAGGCGGCAAGATCTGCCCCGGCGAAGAAGACACACCGATGGTCTACCCCACGGAGTCGCCGCAGGCTTACCGGCGTGCCACCGCGCGTGCGCGGCGGGAAGCCATGCGCCCGCAGTTCGGCGACTACGTGGACACGATATCGGACGCCGATCTGAACGATGCCATCTACTACTCGCTGTTTCCGAACCTGAGCCCCTGGGGCGACTTCAACCCGATCTTCTATCGCTTCCGGCCCGATGGGGACAACCCCGAGCAATCACTGCACGAGGTGATGTATATGATCCCGGTACCGGAGGGTCAGGAGATGCCGCCGCCGGCGAAGTGTACGTTTCTCGACATCGACGACGACTACACGCTGGCCTCGGAGATCGGTTCGAGCCTGGCGAAGATCTTCAACCAGGACTACGTGAACCACCGCATGGTGCAGAAAGGGCTGCACTCGCACCCCAAGGGCGAGACCATCTACGCCAGCTATCAGGAAACGAAGATCCGGCACTTCCACGACACGCTGGAGCGCTGGCTGACGAGCGAGGAAGCCCCCAGAAGCAAATAGGGAAGTAAGGACGGAACCCGGCAGGGGGCGCGCAGCCCCCTGCAAGGCTACTAACCCATCTTCAAGGCGCCGATGAAATCGCGCTTGCCCACGGGCACGCCCTGCATGCGCAGGATGTCGTACGCCGTGGTGGCGTGGAAATAGAAGTTTGGTAGCGAAAAAGACAGCACGAAGTTCTCCGCCGTGAAGGGGATTTCGTTGCCACCGAGTTTGAATACGAGCCGGTTGCCCGCCAGGGCGTTCACTTCATCTGTGCTGAGCCCCTTGAGCGTGGCCAGCGTTTCGTTCGTGAGTTTCTGCAGGTCTGCGTAGCCGTACTGCGGGTAGCTCGGCGGTGAGAACACGCCGGTCTTAATACCTTCAATGGCGCCGAGGGAATGGTGTGTCACGCAAACCACCTGGAAGTGAAAGTCGAACATGTCGGGATGCAGGCGCTTGCTCACGACGTCGTCGGCGTCCGTTCCGGCAGCAGCGAAATGCTCTGCGCCTTTCTGCAGAAATCGGCTGGTGGCTTCGACGATCTGGATGTAGCTGCCGACTGACACGTCGTACAGGGAGAGGGACATAGTCTGGCTCCGGTAAGAAATTTGGCGCGCGGAGCGTATCACGGCGAAGCTTGCCCGCAGCAACCATTTCATGGGTGGCCATGGACACGGCATGGCGACTATGTAATATCCCGTGTTTACACCGTCCCCTCAGGTTCGGTTGTATAGCTGTCTTGTTCCGGATACCAAGGAGGTTCCGCTGTGAAGAAACTGTTTCTGACTGTGCTTGTGGCCGCGTTCGTTGGTGGTTGTGCCACTGCGTCGGTCACGGAAGACGAAATGCAGGCGCTGACCAATCGCGTTGCGCAGCTCGAGCGTGAGTTGAGTGCGGCGAGTGGTGCTGCCAGCACCGCCCAGGCGGCGCAGCGGGATGCCGCCAGTGCGCGCTCCATCGCTGAACGGGCGATGTCTGCAGCGGAAGCTGCCAACGAGAAGATCGACCGCGTCTCCAGCACCTGCTGCGCACGCAAGTAAAGGTCGTTCAGTGCTGCTCGCCGATGCGCACCGGTACGCCGCTGCGCTCGGCGAGCGCTTTGTGCAGGGCGGAGGCGTCAAGGCGCACGCCATGCGCCCTGGCCCAGGCGTTCGCGTGCGCGGCGAGTTCCTCTGCTGACGGGTTTTCGTATGGCCCGGAGTGGATCTCTGCGTAGGCACCGCCCTCATGGCGTGCCAGCTTCATCGGTTCGTACACCACGCGTACCGCCATGCCGTTCGGGGCAAGCTCCACCAGCGTTTCGATATGTCGAGGATACAGGCGCACGCAGCCCATGCTCACCATCTGGCCCACGCCGAACGGTTTGTTGGTGCCGTGAATGTAGTAGCCGGGCAGTGAAAGACGCAGCGCAAAGCGGCCGAGCGGGTTGTCAGGGCCGGGCGGCACGACGGTAGGTAGCACGTCGCCATTCTCGCGGTGCTCGGCGCGCGCTGCCGGCGTGGGTGTCCAACTCGGGTTCTCCAGATGCGCCACCACACGGCTGACGCCTACCGGCGTGCGGAACTCACCGCGCCCGATGCCCACCGGAAAGGTAACGACGCGGCCGTCCAGAAACAGATACAAGCGGTACTCGGCGATATTGATGACGATGCCGTCGGCTGCACCGGCCGGCAGTATGTAGCGGGTAGGCAGCTCGATTCGCGTACCGGCGCCGGGCAGCCAGGGGTCGACGCCCGGATTCGCATCGAGCAGTTCCTGGTAGCCGATGCCGCTGTGCTCAGCGATCTTGGCGAAGGTGTCCTCGTAGGCGAGCGTGCGGAAGGTTGTGAAGCCAACCACGTCGCGGCCGTCCAACGGATACGCCGCACCTTGCGCGTCGGCAGCTGCGAGCAGCAGCGCCGGCAGTAGCGCCAACATCCGATGCACGGCGGTGTTGCCTCCCCAACTCAGGCCAGGTGTTTTTCGAACAACGCGAGCAGCCTGCTCCACGCGTGCTCTGCTGCCGCTTCGTTGTACACCTGTGAGTCAGGCGGGCACCAACCGTGCAGGGCGCCTTCGTACACCTCGATCTCAGCGGCGAGGCCAGCGTCGGTAAAGGCTTGCTCCAACACGCCTTTGGTGTGCGGCTCCTTCTCGTGATCGTTCTCGGCGATGGCGATGAGAAATGCAGCCTGCATGTCGCCGATGCGCCGATGCGGGCTGTCTTCAGCGTCGGTCACCAGACGCCCGCCGTGAAACGATGCCGCTGCACCCACCCGCTCGGGCACGCTTGCAGCGGTATGCATCACCAGCGGCCCGCCCATGCAGTAGCCAGTGGTGCCCACATGGCGGCTGGTGTCTACCGCAGGCTGCCGATCGAGAAACGCGATGAAGGCCGCGGCATCGGTTTGCGTGGTGGCCGGCGTCAGCGAGCGCGCCAGGGGCATGAGCAGTTCCCAGTTCTTCGGGTCGCGCACGTTGTCTTTGTTCGGCAGATCCACCGGTGCGGTCAGTTGCCGGTAGTAGGGATTGACCACCAGCACAGCGTAGCCGCTCTGCGCCAGGCGCTTGCCCATCAGTCGAAAGGCGGGACGAAGGCCGAAGATGTCGGGCCAGATCAGCACGGCTGCATGCCTGCCGCTAGCCGGGTGAACGAAGTAGCAGTCGGCTTCACCGTCGGGAGTGTTTACGGTGACCTCGGTCTCGATGACTTCTGCGGCATGGGAAGGTGCTGGCAGGCTCAACGCCATGGCCGTCGTACTTGCCATGATGCCGAAGCGGCGGCGGCTGAGGGTGCTGCCGAGCGCGCGCTCGTTGTCTTCCAGGGTGTTGTCATCACACATGTTGGCTCTCGCCTCGTTTAAATTTCTGTTCGCTCATCCCGGAGCATTTCCATCCTGTGCATCGAGCACTCCCATGGCGCGCGCCCTACGCGAGCGGTGGCGCTGAGCGAGCACCCGCATATCGGTGGTGGTGTCTGTCTCGTCGACAATCTCCAGGCCAAGCAGCGTCTCGATGATGTCCTCCATGGTGACGATGCCGGCCAGCCCGCCGAACTCGTCGAGCACGGCGGCGATGTGCTCCTGCCGATCGCGCAGGGTGTTGAACAGGTCTGTAATGCCGAACGTCTCGCCGACGGTGATGATGTCACGCCGCAGCGTGGCCAGCGGTTGCGAGCCGTTGCCTTCGATGACCGCGTTGAGTGCATCGAGGCGTAAGACATAGCCGGTAACGTGGTCCTTGGTGTCGGTATACAGCGGTATGCGCGAGAACTTGTGGCCTTCACCGTTGTGGTAGAGGGAATCTACGGGGTCGGCCTCCGATGCGGCTGCAACTACGGTGCGCGGCGTCATCACGTCCCGGGCTTGTACGTTCTTGAAGTGCAGGAGGCTGCCGATCATCGCCGTCTCGTCCGCGTGAAACACGCCTTCCTGTGCGCCGAGCTCCGCCATGGCCATGAAGTCCGTGCGCGTGAGGATGGCTTCCCCCGAGCCTTTCTTCAGCATCCCGGTGATGTACTGGCTCATCCACACGAGCGGCGCGAGAATCATGATCAACATGCGTAGCGAGTGCACCGTGAATACGGTCAGCCGCCGCCAGTACAAGGCGCCGATGGTCTTCGGCACGATCTCCGAGAGCACCAGAATGGCGATAGTCATCACCGCGGGCACGACGAACATCGTCAGCAATGGGTTGGCGTCGGACCAGATACGAACGGCCTGGTCCCCCACGCCAATGGCGCCCACCGTATGCGCGATGGTGTTGAGTGTCAGTATGGCGGCCAACGGGCGGTCGATATTGGCTTTGAAGTCCTGGAGGTGGTGGCCCACTGCGGTGCCCTGCTGCGATTGCGCGTGGGCGTAGCTCGGCGTGATGCTGAGTAGCACCGCTTCCCACATGGAGCACAGAAACGAGAAAACCAGCGCAACAAGGAAGAAAGTAATCAGTAAGGAGTACATGG
>JAUILW010000177.1 GCA_030432795.1 Gammaproteobacteria bacterium | reverse complement strand
CGCCTTAAGCTCAGCACGGTCGGCATCTATCTCCTGCGCGATACGCTGCAGAGCGTCCGACTTATCCTGCGTGCTGGCACCGCACAAACGACGCGACGCGGCGCGGGCATCCTCGCCAAGCTTGTGCATGTACTGGTCGATGTTCACGGTTGGACGCTGTCAGATTCGGGGAGCGGAGAATAGCATATTGGCTTTACTCCGCGGCGCGGTCCCCACGCAGCTTGTGCACCAACCGGTTCAGCTCCGCCAGGCGTTCTCGCGGCAGGTTCATTTGCAGCAGGCTCTGTTTGATCTCTGGCTCGATGGGCAGGAGTTCCGCCAGGCGCCAGCTCACCGAGCGGGCGCTATCGAAGTCGACCTCAAGACCCAGCTTCTCGATCATGGGGTGGCGCACCAGTTCCTGCAGAATATCCAGCAGCTCTGTGTGCGCCTCCGTGAGCTCACCCACCGGCTCCTCGGGCAGCGCCTGGACGCGCCCCATCAGCAGGTGATCGGGCAGCTCCCAGGTCTCCAGTACACGAAATTTCTCCGTGCCTTTGCCGACCACCCCGAGCAGCCCATCTGACAGCTGATTGAAATCAACGATGACAGCCTGCGTGCCCACCGAGAAGATGTCCGGCGGCTGCGCATCCCGCTCCGTACGCGCCTCACTGCCACTGCGTATGAGCACAACGCCGAAGCCCGTGCCCTCGCGCATGCAACGGCTCACCATGTCCAGGTAGCGCGGTTCGAACAATCGCAGCGGCAGGTTGCCGCCCGGAAACAGCACCGTTCGCAGTGGAAACAGCGGGATGTCCATATTCACCATCCGCCCATGATGACCGAGCACGGAATGGCGGTAAACTCGTGCGCGGGCATCACAGGGATTGCGCATGCAGGGATACGATAAACAGACATTCACCGCGCCGGTCACCGGTGGCGCCAACATCACCCACGATGTGTACAGTAAAGGTGACGGCCCGGTCGTCGTGATTATTCAGGAACTGCCGGGTATCGGCCCGCAAACCCTGCGTCTCGCGGATCACTTCGAAGGCGAAGGCTTTCACGTCGTGCTGCCTCACCTGTTCGGGCCCCTCGGGCGCATCTCCATGGTCGGCAACACCATCCGCGTGATGTGCATGCGGCGCGAGTTCAAGCTGCTTGAGAAGCAAGGCACGAGTCCGGTGGTGGATTGGCTGCGGGCACTCTGCCGGCAGGTAGCCAGCCAACGCGGCGTGCCCGGCACCGGCGTCATCGGCATGTGTCTTACCGGCAACTTTGCCATCTCCATGATGGCCGATGAACACGTGCTCGCAGGTATTGCATCGCAGCCATCGATGCCGTTCTTCGACCAGGCGAGCCTGCACATGTCCGCCGATGACGTCGCCCAGGTGCGCGATGCCATTGAAGAGCCGATGCTGGCCTACCGTTTCGAGGGGGACCCTTTGTGCACCGCCGAGAAGTTTGCCGCGCTCGATCGCGCCTTCAACGACGACCGTGAGCGCATCCGCCTGGTGAGCCTGCCCGGCAAGGGCCATTCCGTACTGACGCTGGACTTCGTGGATGAGGCCGGGCACCCCACCCGACAGGCGTTGGACGACATCACCACCTACTTCACCGCCCAGTTGACTCCCGGGTAGCAGGCTGCTGAAAAGTACAGGAGCTACGCTACCAGCAGGGTGTTAGCGTACGCGGCGCACAGAAACTGCGGGGCGATCCCGCTAACATCCGGCCATGGACATGTTCGACTCAATAATTCTCGGCATCGTACAGGGACTGACGGAGTTTCTTCCGGTGTCGAGCTCCGGCCACCTGGTAATGGCGCAAACCCTGCTCGGCACCGAGCCGGGGGGCGGCATCGTCTTCGAAGTGGCTGTGCATCTCGCCACGTTGGTGGCTATCGTCATCTTCTATTTCAAGCGCGTGATGGCCCTCACCCACGGTGTGTTCACAGGTCACGGCGACTCGTGGCGCTACGTGGGCAAGCTGGCGCTCGCCACGTTGCCCGCGATCGTCGTCGCACTCACCGCCCGGTCGTTCATCGAGGCACAGTTCGCTTCACCGTGGGTTGCCGGCAGCCTGCTGATCGTCACGGGATTCATCGTCTGGTCCACGCGATACACCATCACGCGTGGGCAGGCTCTGGAACCCTCCTGGCGCGACGCACTGTTGATCGGCTGCGCGCAGGCGTTTGCCATTTTGCCGGGCATCACACGCAGCGGCACAACCGTGGCAGCGGCCATGGCGCTCGGCATGGCGCCGCTGGCGGCGGCGGAGTTTTCCTTTCTATTGGGCGTAATCGCCATGGCGGGCGCGGCGGTGCTGATGCTTCCAGAGCTCACCAGCGCTTCACCCGAGCTGATGACCAGCATCCTGGCGGGAGGCAGCGCTGCCCTCGTCAGCGGACTCGCCGCGCTGGTGATTTTCGTGTGGCTGCTCAAATCGCAGCGCTTTTACGCCTTCTCCTGGTATGCCTGGATCGCCGGCGGCAGCTTCCTGGCCTGGCTGGCGCTATCCTAAAAAGGGATGTCGTCGTCGAAATCGTCGCCGGCCGGCAAGGTCGGCGCGTTGTCGTAAGACGGGCCGCTGGACTGATCGAAGCCTGAAGGCGCACCGCCGCCACCACCCTGGCCGCGGCCATCAAGCATCTGCATTTCCCGCGCAATGATCTCCGTGCGGAACTTTTTCTGTCCGTCCTGCTCCCAGCTGGTGGTTCGAAGCGAGCCTTCGACGTAGACCTTTGAGCCTTTGCGCAGATACTGAGAAGCGATCTCCGCGAGGCGCGCAAAGCACACGACGTTGTGCCACTCGGTGCGCTCCTGGTTCTGACCGGTCTGCTTGTCCCGCCAACCTTCAGAAGTCGCAATACTGAAGTTGGTGACGGGCTGGCCGCCCTGCGTATACCGCGTTTCCGGATCGCGCCCCAGATTGCCGACCAGAATGACTTTGTTGATCCCCCGTGCCATAGCCTTCTCTTTTCTAAACGTTCAGGTGTCCGAGTCAGTCTACTACTGCCAACGGCATGGCGACAGACCACAGGCTGCGGAGATGGCTGAAGTTGCTGCGAGCAAGCAGCCAGACTACATTGGCGAGTTTCCCCAAACCGCGGCGAGGAGCAGTGGACACCATATCGGTTCGTGGTGCGCGCACGCACAATCTGAAGGGCATCGACCTGGACATCCCAAGGGACAAGCTGGTGGTGGTCACCGGCCTGTCCGGCTCCGGCAAGTCGTCTCTCGCCTTCGACACGCTGTACGCGGAAGGACAACGCCGTTACGTCGAATCGTTGTCTGCCTACGCACGGCAGTTTCTCTCGATGATGGAGAAGCCCGATGTCGACCACATCGAAGGGCTTTCGCCTGCGATTTCCATAGAGCAGAAGTCTACATCGCACAACCCGCGCTCCACGGTCGGCACGATCACCGAGATCTACGACTACCTGCGCCTGCTGTTTGCGCGCGTGGGCGAACCTCGCTGCCCCCACCACGACCAGCCTTTGGATGCGCAAACCGTCAGCCAGATGGTCGATCAGGTGCTGGCGCTGCCGGCCGATAAACGCATCATGGTGCTGGCGCCAGTCATCACCGAGCGCAAGGGCGAACACCTGCACGTGTTCAAGGAACTCGTTGCCGGCGGCTTCATCCGCGCCCGCATCGATGGTCTTGTGGTAGACCTGGACAGCCCGCCGACACTGGATAAGAACAAGAAGCACACCATCGAAGCAGTGGTAGATCGCTTGCGGGTGAAAGACGACGCACAGCAGCGACTGGCGGAGTCGTTCGAAACCGCTTTGGAGCTCACCGACGGCATCGCCAAGGTGTGCGACATGGACGATGAGTCCGAAGAGCTCATCTTCAGCGCCCGCTTTGCCTGCCCGGAATGCGGGTACAGCATCAGCGAGCTCGAACCGCGCATGTTCTCGTTCAATAACCCGGCCGGCGCATGTGAGGCCTGCGACGGCCTCGGGGTGACCCAGTACTTCGACCCGGGGCTGGTCGTGGCAGACCCCGAGCTCTCCCTGGCGGAAGGCGCAATCCGTGGTTGGGACCGCCGCAACGTCTACTACTTTCACATGCTGTCTTCCATCGCCGAACACTACGGATTCGATGTGGAAACCCCGTTCAATAAGCTGAAGAAAAAGCACCAGGAGGCGATTCTCAACGGCAGCGGCAACACTCGCATCGACTTCAGCTACGTGAACGATCGCGGCGATGTCATCCACCGACGCCACCGGTTCGAGGGCGTGCTTCCCAATATGGAACGCCGCTACCGGGAAACTGACAGCAGCATGGTGCGGGAGAACCTGCAGAAGTACCTGCGCACCGCACACTGCCCTACGTGTTCAGGCACCCGGCTGAAGCAGGAGTCGCGCCACGTGTTCATCGACGGCACCACCCTGCCACAGGTGACGACACGCTCCGTGGAAGCGGCGCTCGAGTACTTCCAGAAGCTCAAACTCAAAGGCCAGCGAGCGACCATCGCCGATAAGATTCTCAAAGAGATCCAGGCGCGCCTGCGGTTTCTCGTGGACGTGGGCCTCAATTACCTGACGCTGGATCGCAGCGCCGACACGCTGTCTGGTGGAGAGGCACAACGCATTCGCCTGGCAAGCCAGATTGGCGCTGGGCTCGTCGGGGTGATGTACATTCTCGACGAGCCGTCCATCGGACTGCACCAGCGCGACAACGAACGTCTTCTGCGCACGCTCATCCACCTTCGTGACATCGGCAATACCGTACTCGTTGTAGAGCACGACGAGGAGGCCATTCGCGCCGCCGACTTCCTGATCGATATCGGCCCTGGGGCCGGCGTGCACGGCGGCGAGATCGTCGCTAGCGGTTCGTTGAAAGACGTGCTCAAAACCAAAGGTTCCATCACCGCGGATTACCTCACCGGCAAGCGACGCATCGAGATACCAAAGAAGCGCACCCCTGCCAGAGACGACCGCATGCTTCGGCTGACCGGCGCCTCCGGCAACAACCTCCAGGATGTGACCCTGGAGATTCCCTGCGGGCTGCTCACCTGCGTGACCGGCGTGTCCGGCTCCGGTAAGTCCACGCTGATCAACCAGACGCTTTACCCTATCGCAGCTGAGAAACTCAACAAGGCAACCACCCTGACGCCTGCGCCGTTCGATCGCATCGAAGGTCTCGAGCACCTTGACAAGGTTGTAGACATCGATCAGAGCCCGATCGGCCGCACGCCGCGCTCCAACCCAGCGACGTACACCGGCCTGTTTACGCCCATTCGAGAGCTGTTTGCGCAAACACAGGAAGCCCGCGCCAGAGGCTACAAACCTGGTCGTTTCTCCTTCAACGTGAAAGGCGGTCGATGCGAAGCATGCCAGGGCGATGGTGTCATCAAAGTGGAAATGCACTTCCTGCCGGACATCTACGTGCCTTGTGATGTGTGCAACGGTAAGCGTTACAACCGGGAAACGCTGGATGTGCGCTACAAAGACAAGAACATCAACGAAGTGCTCGACATGACCGTGGAGGACGCGCGTGCGTTCTTCGACGCCGTACCGATGCTGGCGCGCAAGCTGCAGACACTCATGGACGTGGGCCTGTCCTACATCCGTCTGGGCCAGAGCGCCACTACCCTCTCCGGCGGTGAAGCGCAGCGCGTGAAGCTCTCCCGAGAGCTTTCAAAGCGCGATACGGGCAGCACGCTGTACATCCTCGATGAGCCGACTACCGGCCTGCACTTCCACGACATCGCGCAACTCCTGCAGGTGTTGCACCGTCTGCGCGACGCCGGCAACACAGTGGTGGTCATCGAGCATAACCTCGATGTCATCAAGACCGCCGACTGGATCGTCGACCTCGGTCCGGAAGGTGGGTCGGGCGGTGGCCGAATCATTGCTACCGGCACCCCGGAACAGATCGCCAAGGCCAAGAAGTCCCACACCGGCCGATTTGTGAAGCAGGTACTGTCCGCCTGAGGAATCTACTTACAAAGCGTTTGCAGGAAGTAATACCCCTGGCACAGATTCCCAGCCATCAGAGCCTATTATGGCGGGTGAAACCAATCTGCCCGACGACGACATGGCAACGAGCTTACTGAAAGACTGGACCGAGGAAGACTTTGCAACCGTAGAGCACGGTGTGCTGCTGGCCAAGCACCGGCTGCACGAGACAGGCCTCTTCTCCGATGAGGGCCTGTGCAAGATCATCGACTCGCATCCGGAAAAGGATTTCTCCGTCAATACGATGGGGCACGACGCCAATAAGTTCGAGTGGCGGGAAGGAGACCGCAACGGTCTACCTGCCGAGGAGATCCTGCGGCTGGTGAAGGAAAAGCATTTCTGGATCAACTGCCGACGCATGCTCGACCATCACAAAGACGTGCGCGACGCAGTGAACGATATCTACGACGAATTAGAGGCCAAGTCGCCCGGCTTCAAGGCCATGGAGCGCTCAGCCAACCTGCTGATCTCGTCGCCGGACGCACTTGTGCCTTATCACATCGACATCCCGGTCAACATGTTATGGCACATTCGCGGCAGAAAGCGGGTCTTCGTGTATCCGCATTTCGATTTCCGCTTCGTATCCCGAAAAGTCACTGAGCTGGTGTGCGCCGGCGAGCTTTCTGAGGATGTCCCCTACGATTCCGCGTGGGATAAGTACGCGCTGGTGTACGAGCCCGATCCAGGTGACCTCCTGACCTGGCCGCAGCTCACACCGCACTATGTGCAGAACCTGGACGGGCTGTGTGCGTCACTATCCACAGAGCACCAGAACCCCCGCGCCATACGCCGCATGCACGTGCATCGCGCAAACCATCTGCTGCGGACGAAGTTCGGCATGAAACCCACCCACACCGACGTGGAAGGCATGCTGGCACACG
>JAUILW010000176.1 GCA_030432795.1 Gammaproteobacteria bacterium | reverse complement strand
GGGTCGCAGACAATTACAATCACTTGCACGAGCAGCCCACGGTGTTCTATGCGCTCGTCATCGCCTCGGCACTGCTGGGGGTAGGGGATGGGCTGCAGGTGGTGCTCGCCTGGTCGTATGTGGCGCTACGGGTGGTGCATTCGCTCGTTCAGGCGACCCGCAACATCATCCTCGTACGGTTTTCCGTTTTCGCGCTGGCGAGTGTTGTTCTGTTCGTGCTGTTTGTTCGCACGCTCCTGGCGGTGGTGTAGGTCGATGCCGGAAACCACCAGCGTCTACACGCTCTACGGCTCCTACGCGTCGTACTACACCGCCAAAGTGCGCTCGTACCTGCGCAAGAAGGGCATCGGATTCGTCGAACGCCTGCCGAGCGATCCGGCGTTTCGCGAGATCGTGCGGCCCGCATCCGGCAGCCATCGCATTCCGCAGCTGATGACGCCTGACGGTGAGGTGCTGCAGGACAGCGTGACGATCATCGACTTTCTGGAGCCGCGCTTCCCCACACTGCCGGCGTTTCCTGACACGCCGCGCCAGCGGACTTTCGTGCACCTCTTCGAGTTGCTGGGGAGCGAGGGTCTGCTACGGCTGGCCTGGTTGCATCGCTGGATGTTTGAGGAGAACGATCACTTCGTGCGCATGGATTTCGGCCGTTCGTTCCGCCCGCAGGGCGACGATGAAGCACTGCTCAAGTATGGCTCGCTGATTGCGGACCGCATGCGCAGCTACGGTTTGCCGGAGTCCACGGTCGAGGCTCGTGCGGCTCTCGAGGAGGCCTATGTGGCGCTGTTGGCGCACTTCGAAGCGCATCTCACCGAGCATCCGTACCTGCTCGGCGGTCACCCGAGTGCGGCGGATTATGCGGTGATGGGGGCGATGCATGCGCACCTTGGTCGCGACCCCGCGGGCTTGCGCACAATGCAGACCCACGCGCCGCGAACCTTCCGCTGGGTGGAGCATATGCTGCTGCCGGAAGTGGTGGCTCCGGAATTTGCGCATCATACGGTGACGTTTGTTGAGGACGACCAGGTACCCGACACGGCGCTGGCCATCCTCCGGTTCATTGCTGCTCGCTATGGCGATGCGTTGCTGTTGAATGTGCTGGCGTTCGATCAGGCAGTGCATCGAATGCAGCCGAAAGCGGGGCAGTGCATCGACGCCGAGCGTGATCAGCCGCTGATGCCGGCCGAACGTGTGGTCTATACCGGGCGGGAACAGGACCACGCAGCATCGGTGTATGGCGTGTGGCTGGCGCAGCGGGCGCAAAAGTACTACCGGCAACAGAGTTCTCAGGATCAGACCGCGATCGAGGAGATGCTTGGTGAGGGCGTGGCGCGGGAGCTGTTGCGTGCGCCGCTTACGCGCACCGTACAACGCCGCGAGAACCGCTTCTTCTTCGACTGAGCAGGCTGCCGGTACACGTTGCGTCCAATCGCGTCGGAATGGACGTCAAAATCAACGGCCACAGCGGGCGACGCGAATCACAGCAAGTTCGCCGTCCGACCGGAAGATCGCTCCCGGTGGGACGGCGAGGCCAATGCATCTCTAAAAGCCTGCGGCTCCGGTCGCTACCGGCCCAGGTCGAACCCTTCGTGTTCGCGCCCTAGTTTGTCGTCCAACTCGCGGTACGGTTCGCCTTCATACTTACGCACCTCATTGCGTCCCACCACCATGTGATGCACCTCATCCGGGCCGTCAGCAATGCGCAGCGATCGTTGGGATACATACATCCGTGCCAACGGTGTCCACTGGGTGACGCCGGTCGCACCGTGCATCTGAATCGCTTCGTCGACGATCTGGCAGATCTTGGCCGGCACGTTGGCTTTCACCGCGCTGACGTAAACCCTGGCTTCTTTGTTGCCCAGCACATCCATGGCCTTCGCCGCTTGCAGCACCATCAACCGGCAGGCGTCGATCTCGTAGCGGGCCTTAGCGACAATCTCGATGTTCTTGCCAAGCTGAATGATGGGTTTGCCGAACGCCGTTCTTGCAGACGCTCGCCGAATCATCAGCTCCAGCGCGCGCTCGCCGGCGCCGATGGAGCGCATGCAGTGATGGATGCGACCGGGCCCCAGGCGAACCTGGGAGATCTCGAATCCGCGTCCTTCTCCCAGCAGGATGTTCTCTTTGGGCACCCGGCAATCGCGGAACCTGACGTGCATGTGTCCGTGGGGCGCCTGCGTTTCGCCGAACACTCTCATGGCCCCTAGAATTTTCACCCCGGGGGCGTCTATGGGAACAAGAATCATCGACTGCCTTTTAGAAGGTGGTGCATCCGGGCTCGTCTGCACCATGGTGATCATCACCTTGCATCGAGGATCACCGGCGCCCGAGGTAAAGTACTTTTCCCCGTTGATCACCCACTCGTCACCATCGAGCACTGCTTGCGTTGCAATGTTTTTCGCGTCTGATGATGGCCAACCAGGCTCCGTCATCGCATAGGCAGAGCGAATTTCCCCGCGCAGCAGTGGCTCAAGCCATTTCGCCTTCTGCTCCGGTGTGCCGACCCGTTCCAGCACCTCCATGTTTCCGGTGTCAGGTGCCGAGCAGTTGAGGGTTTGCGACGCGATCGGGTACTTGCCCAACTCAGCGGCGATATAGGCATAGTCCAGGTTCGATAAGCCTTCCCCTGTTTCTGCGTCGGGTAGAAAGAAGTTCCAAAGGCCGGACTCCTTGGCTTTCTGTTTCGCTACTTCCAGCAGCTCGAGTTGCCTGGGCGCGTACGACCATTCGTGCTCTCGCTCCTCCCCGAGGCGTTCGAACTCGTCCATCATAGGCACGACGTTGTCTTGGATGTGCTTCTTAACCGCGTCCAGCAAAGGCTGCGCCTCTTCGGACATCGTCAGATCGAATAGATCAGGATTCACGGATACCCCCCTGTTTTGTCGCTCCGTAGCCATAGCCTATATCAAGTGCCCTGTGGCAGCACCGTGAAGCCGCGTTCACGCGTCCCGGCAAATGGGGTATCGACCCCATGTCCGGTAGCAAGACCCTTGGATAGGGTAACCAGCAGTCCATAGTCTGGTTCCGGCCCATGCGCCAAGCCCCGGTATTCGTCCTGCTGCTCTGCACTTTCTGCTTCCATGGGGCAGCTGAAGCCGGCGCGGCATACCCACTCAGCGAGTCCAATGTCACCTGCGTGAACGCTCAGGTGTCGAAGATGCGTTCCATCGAGCAGTTGCACGACGCTCAACGCGACGCTTATCTCGATCTCGCGACGCATCCCTGTAGCGGTGGCGTTTACCTGCGGGTGGGCGCTGACGAGAGCGGTGCTCCGATCTACCGCGTTGTGCATGAAGGCTGGTGGTTTCAGGAGCTGGTGAGTGTGCATTGGCTGGACCCGGATACCTTTCGTGTTCGCGGCCGCTTCTACACGGGCGTAGGTCCCACCGCGGCACAACCGTTTGATGCCCAGCTGCACGTTGCCTGGGGCGACGACGGCTGGCAGGTCGCGGAGCCGGTGCTGCCGGCCACCCCGTTCGATCTGGCCACACAGATAGACGTGGTGGGCCTGCCTCAGCCTGCGTTGCTCATAACGTCTGCGGAGCAGTTGGAGAACGCACGCTTCTCGCCTGTCGGAGTGCAGCCGGACTTTACGAGCGAGCGACTTGTGCTGCTCACACTGCGCCTCACCTCCGGCTCGATACGCATTGAAAATCTACAGGTGCTGCAGACCGCAGACGCCTATCACGTGACCTGGACCTACAACACACCGCTGATCGGTACCGCCGACATGCGTACGGTGATGTTGTGGGTCCTTCTGCCGAAGGACGGCAAACCGCTGCGCGCTGATAAGCCGGCAGGTGCCTGGCACTGCGATGCGTGTCAGGTGTCGACGGGCGGAAAGCGAATGCTCAGTGCAATAACAGGAGGCTTCTGACATGCAGACTCGACACCTATTGGCAGTATCTGTGGCGCTGGCCTGCTGGTGTTCGGCGCCAACGGCGTTCGCTGTTAAGGCAGCGCTACCGCACGTGGACGATGTTCCCGCGGGCACGCGGTACAGCATCGATGGGCTTTGGCGCGTACAGAGCATCGGTAAGCGGGTGCGCATCGAGGCCGGGCGCGCAGTGGTTGTAGACCCCTGGAAGCACCTGTTCATCTTCGATGTGGAGAAAGACATGGTAGTCATCCGGGACATCGTGGCGTCCGGCGCGGGCACGTTCGAAGGCGACGATCTGCCATTGCAGGGACGCTGGAACGCGCGCCTGGACGATGCGGAGGAGGTTCTTGAAGTTACCGTGGCAGGTGCGATGGGCGAAGCGAAGTACCGGATGGTTCGCGTGCCCGATGAAGTGGAGCCTGAGGTTGAGCCGGAGGAGGAGGCCCCTGGCCCCCCGGCGGCTGTGCCGGCCCGGCAGGTGGGTGCTGCGGGCAACCTGGGCTGTCCTGGTAAGCAATCCTACTTCTCGACGCTGCGCGGCGGTTCCTGCTGGACCTGCCCTGACGGCTACAAGCGCACGGCACGGGCCATGGACAGCCCGCACGCCTGCAAGAAACGCAAATCCCTCACCGGACCCTGGCTACCCGCCCGGCACATCGGCAGTGCCTGGGGTTGCCCGAAGGGTCAATTCCACATCGGCCCTGTCGGCGGCGGGCACTGCTTCACCTGTCCGTCTGGATACAAGCGCGTGCACGTAGCCGGCGCCGATAGCCGCATGTGCGTGCTGAGGGGTTGAGGTCGTCGTGCGAGTCAAAAAGTGTGTTCCGTTGGTGTTCATGTTCTGTGCGGTGCAGGGGTTCGCGTTGAATGCGGCGTTGCCGCGCGTGGCGGACGTACCTGCCGCGGAAGTCTCACCGGTGGACGGCGTCTGGCGCCTCAACCTGAATGGCGCGCGTATCCGCATAGAAGCAGGGCGTGCCTACGCGGTGGATCCCTGGCAGCACCTGCTGCTGTGGACCGTGCAACCGGAAATGGTGGTGATGAAGTCGTTTCGTCGCACGGGCCCTGGACGCTACGCCGCCGATGATCTGCCGCTGGCAGGCCGTTCGAGTCTGCGGCTGACATCCTCACGCATCCTCAGCGCCGAGGTGGCGGGAGCGCTTGGGCCGGTGAAGTTCGAGCTGGAGCTGTTGGAAGCCGACGACCCGGGGGCGCTCGCCGGTGAGCTGGACAACGCGGTCGAGACAGAAGAGCCGGCTGAGCGCACCTGGCCGCAGGAGCAACCAGCGCCAGGGGATGACAATCGCGGAGATGCACCCTATGAACCGCGCTATGAACCGCCTTCTCAGCCAACCCCCCAGGGCTGCACCCCCATCGGCCGCGATCCGGATACGGGAATGACGATATGCGAGTAAGGAGTTCGAATGTGAGACGTGCGCTTCACACGCTGCTCGGCGGGCTTTGCCTGTTGGCTGCAAGCACCGGCTTGGCAGCAACGGCAGACCTCTTCGCCGGCTGTGATACGGCCGAGCGTGCGCCCGCGACGGCCGGTGGCTCTCCACGGGAGCGCAAAGAGCCAAAAGTCGACCGCATCACGCAACGCTCGTTCGCAAGCTTCAGCATGGCCGACATCGAGCAGGGTGTGCCTGGCGGCATGACGTCGCTGTGCTGGGCGCGACTCGATGGCGTGTGGCGAGACGAAACCCGTGTGACGCTGGACCGCAAGCAGGACGACACCAACGTTTGGGCGAGCGATACGCCGCAGCTGGTGAGCCTCGCCAATGGCAACTACACATCCGCGCAATTTGTAGTAATCGAAGCTTCCGACGAGCCGGAGCGGACCCTGCGCATGACCACCGGCCTGAACGGTCGCGACTTCGCCACGTTTGTGAGTGATGACGGCGTGACGCTCGAAGCGGTGCTGCGGAAGTCCGGGGCGGTGAAGACCTACACCACGAAAGATCGGTTTGCCTTCGGTCGGCGTTTAACGGTGGATGTGACACGCAGCGGTCGATTGCGGCTGCGTTTCGATGGGCGCGCTTTCCTTCGCCCGCAGCCCGGGGTTTCCAAGGCTGCGATGTCGGCGCAGCTGCCGGCGGACGATGCGTTTCTGCTGAGCTACAACCTCGACAATCTCGCCGCCAGTCGGCGCGGCTACGATCCCGTGCGCCAGGACCCCTTCTACCTCCTGCAGAATAACAAGCTCGAGGTATTTGCCGAGGTCGATCCACGCAACTACTTCATCACCGAAAAGCGCACGGTGCCCATCGGCTTCAGCCTGGTGCAGGAGCAGGCGCAGGGCTATGTGTTCCGCAAGAAGCTCATCTCCAGCGAAACCGAGGTGCAGGAGACCATGGCGCACAGCTACGGCGCCAACCTGGTCTTTGGCGACATGGAAGGCGCAGCGGTCAAGGCGAGCGCCGGCTTTTCGGCATCCCAGGCCAGCACCCAGGCGTTGCGCAACAGTCAATCGGTGGCGCAGGCGGTGGGCTACTCCCGGGCCAAGAAATACGCGCTGGTAGTGGATCATCCTTATGTCACGCTGTCGGAAGACTTCATCGATGCGGTAGAGGACGCGCGCCGCTATCACCGTTACCAGGCGCTCATCGACAAGTTCGGTACCCACTATGCGTACGCGGTGACCTACGGCGCCATGGCGCGCATGACGCAGTCCTTTACCAGCGAGGAATTCATCGAGCGGGCGCAGAAGGACTCGAGCTTCGCGCAGAACGCCGGGGCCACCGTGTACGGGGCCGGTGGGGATGTACGTTCCTCCACCGACATGAGCGAGGTGAAGACCACCGCGGGCTCGCTCGGCAGCGAAGGTGCAACGTTCGTCGGTGTGGGCGGCAACGGCAGCTGGGATCAGAACGGCTTCAGTGCCGGCGACACGCCGGTGCCGATCCTGCTCGACCTGCGGCCGCTGTCACAGCTGCTCAACCCCATGAATTTCCC
>JAUILW010000953.1 GCA_030432795.1 Gammaproteobacteria bacterium | reverse complement strand
GAACCCTACCCCGCGGCGGGCGCTGCGCGAACCCTCGATGTGCTGTGCACGGCCTCCAAGGCGGACGACGTGGAAGCAGTTCTGCGGGCGCGCGACGCCTTTCTCCGAGCGCTGCTGGACAGCAGCCACGGCGAGGTGCTGCTACCACTGCTCGATCGCCTCATCATTGTGGGTAACCGCATCGGTCTGCGTGCGGCAGCGCACGCTGATTTCGATGTGCGCGATAGCGTGCGCTGGTGCTCAGGCCTGCATGAAGCGCTGGCGTCGAAAGATTTCGAGCGCGTGAGCGCGCTGGTGAATGCGTTCGTTCGCCGTGAGTGCCAGCTTGCGCAAATAGCGAAATTTTCCTGACGCAGCGGTTTCTTCCACCCGCCAGTTCCCCTAGACTAGCGTGCTTTCGGGGCGTGGGTAGTCAGCGCATTTCATGCGTTTGAAGCAGATAAAACTTGCAGGATTCAAGTCGTTCGTTGATCCAACGACGGTGAACCTCCCCGGAAGCCTCAGCGCCGTGGTGGGGCCGAACGGCTGCGGCAAATCCAACATCATCGATGCCGTTCGATGGGTGATGGGGGAAAGCTCAGCCAAGCAACTGCGCGGCGAGAACATCACCGACGTCATCTTCAACGGATCTTCCGCACGGCGGCCTACGGCTGCTGCCAGCATCGAGCTTCTCTTCGACAACTCCGATGGTCGCGTCGGTGGCCAGTACGCGGCCTATGCCGAGCTCGCTATTCGCCGTGAGGTCAATCGCGAAGCACAATCCACCTACTACCTGAACGGCAGCAAGTGCCGGCGCCGTGACATTCAGGATGTATTTCTGGGTACAGGATTCGGTCCGCGCAGCTACTCGATCATCGAACAGGGCATGATCAACCAGCTCGTCGAGGCAAAGCCCGATGACCTGCGCTCTTATCTCGAGGAAGCGGCTGGCATCTCCAAGTACAAGGAGCGTCGGCGCGAGACGGAAAACCGTATTCGCCATACCACCGAGAACCTGTCGCGGCTCAACGACATCCGCGAGGAGCTCGGCAAACAGCTGGATCGTCTGCAGCGCCAGGCAAAGGCGGCTGAACGCTACCGCGAGCTCAAGGAAGAAGAGCGTCAGGTGACGGCGCAGTTCTACACCTTGCGGCACAACGCGCTGGCCGAGCGGTTGCGGGTACTGGACGAGCAGATTCGCGAGCGCACCGTAGCGCTCGAACAGGCGAATGCCGAACATCGCCACATTGAAACCGAGATCGAAAGCCTGCGCGCCGGACACGCGGACCAGACCGGTGCATT
>JAUILW010000952.1 GCA_030432795.1 Gammaproteobacteria bacterium | reverse complement strand
AGCATGGCCGACAGCCTGCGCAGCTTCATGAGCCGTGAGCAGGCCATGCTCACCCAATCCTCCACCGGGCATCCGCAATACGAACAACCGTACGGGCCGACGGTGCCGGCCTACTATGCGCTGATCGCGCAGGCGCACATGGCGCAGTACGGCACCACAGCGGCACAGTTCGCCCAAGCCGCGGTTTCCGGGCGGGCGCACGCCGCACGCAACCCCACGGCGCAGATGCGCGAGCCCATCACCGTGGACGATGTGCTGAGCTCGCGGCTCATCGCCGATCCGCTGCATCTGCTCGATTGCTCGCTGGTGTCCGATGGCGGTTCCGCGGTGGTGGTCACCTCGGTAGAGCGGGCCCGCGACTTTCCGCACACGCCGGTGTACCTGCTTGGTAGCGGCGAAGGGCACAGCCATGAGCACATCAGCCAGGCGGCGAGCCTCACCACATCCGCGGCGGTGCTGTCTGGTCAACAGGCTTACGAACGGGCCGGTGTCAGCCCGGCAGACATCGATTTCGCACAGATCTACGATTGCTTCACACCTACCGTGCTCATTCAACTCGAAGACCTCGGCTTCTGCGCCAAGGGCGAGGGCGGTGCGTTCCTCGACAGCGGTGCGACGCTGCCTGGTGGCAGCCTGCCGGTGAATACGCACGGCGGCATGCTCTCGCATTGCCACCCTGGCAACCCCGGCGCGATGTTCGCGCTCACCGAAGCGGTGTGGCAGCTTCGTGGCGCGGCCAGAGAGCGGCAGGTGGAAGACGCCAGGCTCGCGCTTGTGCACGCACAGGGCGGCATCATGTCCAGCCACGCCACGCTGATTCTGGGGCGCGATCATGGCTGAGCCGCAGAAGATCCAGCCCAAACCCACGGCCGTCAGCGCGCCGTATTTCGAGGCGTGCCGCGACGGCGAGCTGCGTCTGCAGCAATGCGTGTCCTGCGGCCTGCATCAGTTCTATCCGCGCATCATCTGCAGCCACTGCGGTGCGGATGATCTGCGCTGGCAGGCAGTTTCCGGTAGGGGGCGTATCGCCAGCTACACCGTGGTGCGCCGCGGCGTGTCTGCTGCGTACGATGCGCCCTACATCGTCGTACTCATCGATCTCGCGGAAGGGCCGCGCATGATGAGCCAGATCGTTCACATCGATGCGGACGATGCCCGGTTGCGCATCGGCGCGTCGGTGTGCGTCGAGTTTCAGGCCTGGTCGGAGGAGATCGACCTGCCTGTGTTCCGACTGCTCGAAGAGCAGTGATTTTCTCACTGCTAGTGACCCGTCACGTTAAT
>JAUILW010000951.1 GCA_030432795.1 Gammaproteobacteria bacterium | reverse complement strand
GACGTCTGATGCGGCCGGCTCAGGGCTCGGTCTTGTCCCGGTACTCGCAGAGGTCTTCGATCACGCAGGAGCCGCACCGAGGCTTGCGCGCCACGCAGGTGTAGCGGCCGTGCAGGATGAGCCAGTGGTGCGCGTCTACCTTGTATTCGTCGGGCACCACTTTCAGGAGCTTGTCTTCCACCTGACGCACGGTCTTGCCGGGCGCTACCTTCGTGCGGTTGGAAACGCGAAAGATGTGCGTGTCCACGGCGATGGTGGGGTGTCCGAAGGCGGTATTGAGGATGACGTTGGCGGTCTTGCGGCCCACGCCGGGTAGCGCTTCGAGCGCCGCTCGATCCTCCGGTACTTCACCACCGTGCTCGTCCATGAGGATGGCGCAGGTCTTCACCACGTTCTCTGCTTTGGTATTGAACAGACCGATCGTCTTGATGTAGCCCTTGAGCTTTTCCACACCCAGGCGGCGGATGGCGGCCGGCGTGTTGTATCGGGCGAAAAGCGGTTTCGTTGCCTTGTTCACGCTCACGTCGGTAGCCTGCGCGCTCAGAATCACGGCAATCAGGAGTTCGAATGGCGATGCGTACTCGAGCTCCGTGGTGGGCTTGGGGTTGGCTTCCCTGAGCCGGGCAAAGATTTCGGCTCGCTTGTCTTTGTTCATGGGCTTTCCCGGTGTTTTCCTGAAAACGCCTGCATCAGCGCAATGAGCAGGCCGGCGACGATGAATGCGCCGGGCGGCAGGCGGACGATGATGAGGGCGTGCTCCTCGGGCAGCAAGGTGATCTGCCAGCCAGCGGCCAGGGGCCCGAACAGTTGCGCCATGCCCGCGAACAGCGTGCCCTGACCCAGCAACTCGCGAGCAGCGCCAAGCAGGAGCAGGGCGATGGCAAAGCCCGCGGAAGTACCGGCTGCATCGAGGAATGCCCGGCCTACCGGTTGGCGTGCAGCGTAAGCTTCCGCGCGCCCGAGGATCATGCAGTTGGTAACGATGATCTGCACGAACAGCGCGATGCGCAGATAGGCGTCGTATGCATAGGCCTCCAGCAGCAGTACCGCGAGGGTGGTGAAGGTGGCGATGATCAGCACGAACAGCGGCAGGCGGGCGAACTCCGGGATAGCGCGGCGCACGAGGGAGACGAGAACGGCGCTGCCGCACATCACGAAGGCTGTGGCCAGGGCGAGCCCCGTGGCGTTGACCACGCTGTTGCTCACGGCCAGCAGCGGGCAGAGACCGAGCAGCTGCACCCACGCCGGGTTGCGCTCGACCACGCCCGCGGTGAAGACACTGG
>JAUILW010000950.1 GCA_030432795.1 Gammaproteobacteria bacterium | reverse complement strand
TGAGCGATGCCCTGTGGGTGCTGGAAAACGTAGCGGCAAAGATCACCGGGAAGGAGGTGGTGGTATGAAGGCTTGGCACTTTCTGAAGCAAGACAATCGATGTCAGCACGGTAACCTGGGAGAAATCAAAGTAGGCGAGACGTACAAAGTGGAGGGGCGAATTGTCCTTTGCAATCGAGGACTTCACGCTTCCATACGGCTAATCGACGCTCTGCATTACTCCCCCGGCCCGGTTTTATGCCGGGTCGAGATGGGCGGCGAGATCATCAAGGATAAAGACAAAGTGGCCGCTTCAGAACGCACCGTTCTTTGGATGGCGGACATCTCCGACCTTTTGCACAGATTTGCGTGCGACGAAGCAGAGCGAGCCCTGAAAGCGAGCAATGTAACCGACCCGCGAAGCTGGAAGGCAATCAGGACCAAGCGCCGTTGGCTAAAGGGTAAGGCGACTGATGCGGAGTTGACAGCAGCCAGGGCCGCAGCCAGGGCCGCAGCCAGGGCCGCAGCCTGGGACGCAGCCAGGGACGCAGCCTGCGACGCAGCCTGGGCCGCAGCCAGGGCCGCAGCCAGGGACGCAGCCAGGGACGCAGCCAGGGACGCAGCCTGCGACGCAGCCTGGGACGCAGCCAGGGCCGCAGCCAGGGACGCAGCCAGGGACGCAGCCTGCGACGCAGCCTGGGACGCAGCCAGGGCCGCAGCCTGGGACGCAGCCAGGGCCACACAAAACGAGCACCTTACGGCGAGAGCACAGCGGCTGATGAGGAAGACGGCATGAACAGCGGAGCCGAATACGCCGCAGAGTTTCGCGCCAAGCGTCCGTCTCTGTGGCTCATCACGCCAGAGCAGTTACACGAGCACATCGAGCGCGCCATAGCGATTGCCTATCTGGATGGGCAGCTTGATGCGGTGATCGGCGCAACGCGAACGAACAACGAAATACTGGAGGCGGCATCATGAAATCAGCGAACGAACAGGACGTTATCAACCCCGAGATCACGAGCGTAAGACACAACGTTGATGCCTACCGCGAACGCTGGGCCAGGTCGAACGCCTACTACTGCGAGGGATTTAGCAGCGCGCAGATGGAAATGGTCATCTACCTCATCGGGCAAGCATACCTGGATGGCCGCGTTGATGGCCTGCGCTGGACGCCAAGAAAGGAGGCAGTATGAGCAACGTAGTCCACATAGACCGTTACCGAGCAGTTACGACTATCTCAGAGGAACGGGTAGTGCAGATGCTCAACTGGAGCCCGCCGAAGCACGACCCATCGCCGCTCAAGGC
>JAUILW010000175.1 GCA_030432795.1 Gammaproteobacteria bacterium | reverse complement strand
ACACCCAGGTTCACTTCGGTGACCGCACCACTCATCAGGCCGATGAGCACGATGCGTCCGTCGAGGGATGCCACTTTGAGGTTGTCTGCCAGGTAAGCCTGGCCCACCGGGTCGAGTGTCACATGTACGCCCTCGCCGCCATGCCACGCGGTGACCGCCTCCACGAAGGAACCGGCACCTCGATCATGCCCGCCGTCTGCGCCGAGGCGCACGCAGGCGTCGATCTTCTCCTGGCCGCTGACCGTGACGAACGTGGGGTTGTGCGTGCGCTTGCAGAGCTGGATGGCCGCGGTGCCCACGCCGCTGGCGCCGGCATGCAACAGCACACGCTCACCAGGCTGCAAGCCCGCCTCCTGGTACAGGTTGAGGTACGCAGTGGCGAACACCTCCGGTATGGCTGCCGCCTCTTCGAACGACAGCGCCGACGGCTTTTTCAGCACCTGACCGGCAGGCACCACCACCTGCTCTGCGTAGCCGCCTCCTGCCAGCAGGGCACAAACCGCATCACCCGGCGCCACGCGGGTAACGCCCTCACCCACCTCCAGCACCTCACCAGCGCACTCGAGCCCAAGAATGGCACTGGCGCCTGGTGGTGGCGGATAGCCGCCCGAGCGCTGCACGATATCTGCACGATTGACCGCGCTTGCGCGGACCGCGATGCGCACATCACCTGCTCCGAGTGCCGGCACATCCGCCTGCCCCCAAACCAGCTTGCCGTCTTCGACCTGTATCGCTCGCATACTCACCAGGACATCCTCATTTTCACACCCTCATTGTCCAGGTAGCGCTTCAGCTCGCTCACCCGATAGTCGCCATAGTGCACCATCGACGCTACCAACGCTGCGTCCGCTCGTCCCTCGGTCAGCACCTCTTTGAGGTGCTCGGGCTTGCCCGCACCCCCGGACGCGATAACAGGTATACGCACGGCTTCAGAGATGCGTCGCGTGAGGTTGATCTCGTAGCCGTCGCGGGTGCCGTCGGCATCGATGGAGTTCACCACCAGCTCACCGGCGCCCAGGCGCTCGCCCTCCTGCGCCCACCACAATGCATCGATGCCCATGGGTTTGCGACCGCCGTTGATGACGATCTCATACCCGGACGGCAGCGCGGTGCTCGCCTCCACCCGGCGGATGTCCATGCTGAGCACCACGTTCTGATTGCCGATGGCCTCGGCACACTCGCTGATGATCTCCGGCCGCTGCACCGCTGCGGAGTTGACGTTGATTTTCTCAGCACCTGCCAGGCGCAGGTCCGTGGCGTCCGCCACCGTGCGCACGCCGCCGCCGACTGACAAAGGTATGAACACCTGCTCGGCAACCCGCTCCACCACGTCCAGCATGATATTGCGCCGGTCGGATGATGCGGTGATGTCGTAGAACACCAGCTCATCCAGACCGTCGGCATAGTACTCGCGGGCCTTCTCCACCGGATCGCCGATGTCCTTGGTATCCACGAACTTGACGCTCTTGGCGAGCTTGCCGTCGCGCACATCGAGGCAGGCAATGAGACGTTTGCTCAGCATGTGCCGTTCCACTCCGCAAAACGTTGAATCAGTCGCAGGCCCACCCGACCACTTTTTTCCGGATGAAACTGCGTAGCGAAGTAGTTGCCCATGCCTACCGCACAGGCAAATGGTCGCTCGTACTCTGCCACCGCATACACACAGGCCTCGTCCCGCGGCTTGGGGTAGTAGGCGTGCACAAAGTAGAACTCATCGCCCGGCTCGATCCCTTCGAGCACCGGGTGAGCACGCACTGGGCGCACCTCGTTCCAGCCCATGTGCGGCACCTTGAGTGCTGGGTCGTCGAGGGCAAAGCGGCACACCTCGCCAGCCATCAGGCCGAGCGTGTCGGTATCGCTCTCTTCGGAATGATCAAGAGAGATCTGCAGCCCGAGGCAGATGCCGAGTATCGGCGTGCCGCGGGCAAACGCCTGGCGCAGAGCGTCGTCTAAACCGCGTCGCGTGATGCTGCGCATAGCGCTGCCGGCGGCGCCCACACCGGGAAAGATCACGCGTTCGGCCGTAGCCACCCGCTCCGGGTCGGCGACGATTTCCGCATCCAGCCCCACCTCGTGGCAGGCGCGCTGCACGCTCTTGAGGTTGCCCGCTTCGTAGTCGACGATCACCGCTTGCGGCATGGTCTTACGCTTAACATCTCATGGGGGCGCGGATACTATCGCACCGCGCAAAAGCAACCAAGGCTGCCTCCACTGACTTCCGGCGTTCTGCTCATCAATCTCGGCTCCCCGGCTTCGCCGTCCACGGCGGACGTGCGCGCCTATCTCAACGAGTTTCTCATGGACCGGCGGGTGCTGGACGTGCCGTGGCCGATCCGTCGCCTCATCGTCTCGGCCTTCATCCTGCCCACCAGACCGCGCCGCAGCGCCGAAGCGTATGCAAAGATCTGGCGGCCGGACGGCTCGCCGCTGCTGCACTACAGCCGCGCTATGGCCGATGCACTGCAGCAACAGCTCGACCGCCCGGTGGCGCTGGCGATGCGCTATGGCCAGCCGGATATCGCCAGCGCCTTCACCGAGCTCGCCGCGCGCGGCGTGCAGCATTGCCTGGTCGCACCGCTGTACCCACATCATGCGGACTCCACCACCACGACGAGTCTCGAAGCGGCGGCATCGCATTGCCCTAACGGCATGGAAGTTACCAACCTGCCGGCGTTCTACGACGCACCCGCCTACATCGAAGCCCTGGCAGCAGCCACCCGGGCGGCGCTGCCTGCCGAATACGATCATCTCCTGATGAGCTATCACGGCCTGCCGGAGCGGCACCTGACGAAAGCAGACCCTACCGGTGGGCACTGCCTGGCCAGCGACAATTGCTGCGAGACCCGGTCCGCCGCCCACGCCACCTGTTACCGGCACCAGACGCGGGTGACATCACGCCTGCTGGCGGCAGCGCTAGACCTGGCGGACAACCGTTGGAGCATCAGCTACCAGTCACGCCTTGGGCGCCTGCCGTGGCTGACCCCGTACACCGACCAACGCCTGGTCGAGCTGGCTGAAGCCGGGGTGCGCCACCTCGCTGTGGTGTGTCCAGCGTTCGTTGCCGACAACCTGGAAACCCTGGAAGAGATCGGGCTGGCGGGCGAAGAGACCTTTCGTGCGGCAGGCGGCGAACGCCTGACGCTGGTGCCGTGCCTGAACGACCACCCCACCTGGGTGGCAGCGTTGGCTGAACTGCTGCGCACCGCTCAGCTTCGCTGAGGCACCACCGCTCAGCTTCGCTGAGGCACCACCGCTCAGCCCAGCTGAGCCAGCAGCGCCTCGCGTATGCCTTTCTTGTAGATCTTGCCCGATGCCGTGCGCGGCAGCTCGTCGCGGCGCACCCACACGTGCGTGGGCACCTTGAACCGGGCCAGATGCTCACCGACGTGCGACTGAATGTCGCCAGATGTCAGGATGACCCCGTCTGCGGCCCGCACCACCGCTGCCACCACTTCACCCAGGCGTTCGTCCGGCACGCCGAATACCGCGCACTCGGTGACCTTCGGATGGTCATAGATCACCGCTTCGACCTCCTGGCAGCCGATGTTCTCGCCGCCACGGATGATCATGTCCTTTTCGCGGTCGGTGATGAATATGAAGCCGTCTTCGTCCATGTGCCCGATATCGCCAGTGTGCACCCAGCCGTCGACAATGGTCTTTGCGGTATCACCCGGCCGGTTCCAGTAGCCAGTGAAGGTCATCGGGCCCTTGATGCAGATCTCGCCGGTCTCTCCGGCAGCCAGCGGCTGGCCTTCGCGGTCGACCACGCGCACAGACACCAGCGGCCGCAAGGCCTGACCACAGCTCTGCGGCTTCGCCTGCAGGTTTCCTCCGGCGTTGGAGGCCGTGAGCCCGTTGGTCTCGGTCATGGCGTATGCGGCGCTCGCGCGAGCCCGGTTCTGTGTGCGCTCAGCAATGCGGCTCGAGTGCTTCGGCGTCATCGCAGCACCACCGCCACCGATGCTGCGCAGGCTCGATAAGTCGTACTGATCGTAGTTGGGTGAATTGACCAGCTCGTAGGCCATGGTGGGCACGCCGGAGAAGTGAGTGACTTTCTCCCGCTCGATGAGCGCCAGCGCTTTCTCCGCGTCCCACTTGTACATGCCCACGACCTTGCGGCCGTTGCGAAACGACGGCAGAAGCTGGCCGTTGAGGCCCGTGACGTGAAACAACGGCACCGTCAGGATCATGGAGGGCTGCCGCTCCGGAGGCCGTTGCCGTCTGCCCGCCTCCGCACGGGCGATGGCTGCCGCTGCCTCCCAGCCCATGAGGGAGTGAATGATAGCGCGATGCGAGGACACGCCCCCCTTCGGGTGCGACGTTGAGCCGGAGGTGTAGAGGATGGTGGCCGCATCGTCCGGATCGATCTCCGGCACATGCATGACGCCGCTGCCTGAGCGGATGAAGCTCTCCCAGCTGCGCACGCCGCGCCCAGCGGCATGCTGCGACCGCACACAGATGACGTTCAGATTCTTGGAGTCGAGGTACGGAGACAGGGCCTCGAGGCGCTCGCGGTCCACGAACATGGTGTTCAGACCGCTGTCGTTGATGCCGTACATCATCTCCTCACCCGTCCACCATGCGTTCATGGCGACCGCCACCGCACCCATGGAGGTGACCCCCATGAACGCCGTCACCCACTCCGGGTAGTTGCGCATGGCGATGCCCACCCGGTCTCCCGGCCGCACGCCGAGCACATGAAGACCTGCCATCACCCGCTCTGCATTGCGCCAGGCGTCTGCAAAGGTGTATCGCTCGTCTTCGTAGACGTAGAAGGTTTCAGCGGCATGCTCCAGCGCGCTCTGGAAGAGCTCGCGCAGATGCCAGGGTGCGTTCTTGAAAGTGGGCTGCTCCACGCCGCGCACGCTACGCATCACAACTTCGAACTGGCCACCTGGCGCCAGCAGTTCCCGCGCCGCAGGCGCATACCGCTCAAGATCGAACGCCGCCATCCGCTTCCCCCAAAGCTATCAGGTCAGCCCAGTCTGGAGCAGAAACCGGACGCGCGCAAATGCCTAGACGTCGCCCGCCCGGTCGCTGACCAGCCGATAGAAATTCTGAACTAAAAGCCTGGAAAACATAGACTTACGCGCAACAAATCGAACCGGTCTATTCAATCCCTGGGCCGCCAGATGAATCATCTCCTGCTCGCCGACGCCCAGCGTCTTCGCCACACCGGCGGGTACCAGGCCGTGCCCAAAACCCGCCAGCGCCATCTGCGCCACCGAGAAGAACGACTCGAGTGAGGTCTCACGATGCAGCTTCAGGCGCCGCATATCTTCCTCGATGGAGCGCCAGGCACCAGAGCGGGATTCGATGGTGATCACCGACAACGGCTCGCCCACCCGGTAGTCGAGCGGCCTCCGGGCGCTAGGGATGATGACCATGGGCTCCAGCCGGATCACCTCGCTGACCAGGTCCGTTTCGGCGTCGTAGCTGCCGGTGCAGATTCCAACCATGTACTCGCCCGAGCGCAGTCGATCCAGCACCACCGGTGAGCGCTGCGCATGAAACTCGAACTCGACCTCCGGCATCTCCTCAGCGACGGAGGCGAACAGCCTGGGACCCCAGCTGGCGAGTATGGCCTCCGACACACCCAGGATGATCTTGCCCTTGCGCAGAGCGTTGTCCTCCAGAAAGACGTGGCGCAGTTCCGACATCAGGGGCGTCACCCGCTCCACCAGGCGGGTGCCGTGATGCGTGAGCACCACCCGCCGTCCCTGCCGCTCGATGAGCTGGCGGTCGTAGTGCTGCTCAAGAGCGGCGATGCGCTTACTCACCGCCGACTGGGAGATCTTCAGCACCGTTGCGGTCTCCATCATGGTGCCGGTCTTCGACAGCGTGATGAGGGTTTCCAGGTTGTCGAGCATTGTCTAATTCCATTTCGACATGAGTTGGATTCCACATATTCTCTATTTTCCGAGAATCTTGTCGAGCAGAATGTGCTGATGCTCTACCCACTGCTGATCTTGAGCGTGTTCGGCACGGCAATTCTGTCCGGCATCCTCGGCATGGCCGGCGGCATGATCCTGATGGCGATCCTCGCCTCCACCCTCTCGGTGGCCAGCGCAATGATGCTGCACGGCGCGGTGCAGCTCACTTCCAACGGCTCACGGGCCTGGTTTCTCCGCGGACACATTGCCTGGCGGATATTCCCCGCCTATGCGCTCGGTACCGCCCTGGCGCTGGGGTTGTTCAGCGCGCTCATGCTGGTGCCCGATGCCGGCGTGGTGCTGATCCTGGTTGGCGCGATGCCGATCCTTGCCCGGTTCACCAAACGACTGCAGGGCCTGGACATCACGAGGCCGCTGACCACCGTGACCTGCGGCTTCGTAGTCACCGCCGCCCAGCTCCTGGCCGGTGCGTCCGGACCGCTGCTGGATGTTTTCTATCTGAACTCTCCCCTGAGCCGCCACGCCATCGTCGCCAACAAGGCCATCACGCAGGCGTTCGGCCATGCCATCAAGCTTCTTTACTACGGTCTGATCATCGGTGCGGTCGATGACGTGCCACTGTGGTTCTACGGGCTCGCCATGGCGACTGCCGTGCTCGGCACCCGCATCGGTACGCGGCTGCTGGATCACCTGGAAGACGACAGTTTCCGGCGCTGGAGCGGTTACGTGATTCTCGCCATCGCGGCGGTGTGCGTGGCGCGCGGGATGTATCAGCTGGCGGCTTGACGCGGTCGGCCAGGGCCCATTCTCCGGCGCTGGATGGCGATTTCGCGACGCAGTTCACCCGACAAATTTCCTGCGGAATATGCCGCATACTCCGAGCAGTTCTCGTGCTAACTTTTTACATTCCGTAACCGAGACCAGGGAATGTCGACGCCAGCCGAATCCATAACCGCTTTACTGGAAAGTAAGC
>JAUILW010000174.1 GCA_030432795.1 Gammaproteobacteria bacterium | reverse complement strand
GCCCAAACGACACCGCCGGGTTCAGATGGCACCCGGATATGTGACCGATGGCGTAGGCCATGGTGAGCACGGTGAGGCCGAAGGCGAAGGACACGCCCAGCAGGCCGATGCCGACGTCCGGAAAGGCGGCGGCCAACACGGCGCTGCCGCAGCCTCCGAGTACCAACCAGAACGTACCGATGAATTCTGCAGCGTATGCACGCATGACGAGATCTCCTGACGATGTGCCCGCAACATCCCACGAAGCGACATCGGTGGGTATCTGTTCGCGTACGAAATGACAGAGGTTTTACATGATCAACCAAACTATTTAATATCAACCAATATGTTGAATAAAGTAGTCGAAGAAGGTGACGGCCTGGACGCCGTGTTCGGCGCTCTGGCCGATCCGGTGCGGCGGCAGATTCTCACGCGCCTGGCTCAAGGCGAGGCGCTGGTATCTGAGCTGGCGGAGCCGTTCGACATCTCGTTACAGGCGGTGTCGCGGCACGTGCAGGTGCTGGTGCGAGCCGGGCTCGTGACGCAAACGCGGGAAGGGCGTATTGCCCGCTGTGCGTTGGATGCCGCACCTATGCTCGCCGCGGCGGTATGGCTCAACCAGTACACGCACTACTGGCATAATTAGGGAGGCTCTGAACGATTCTGTTTGCTCAGCGTCTCCCACGGGCGAGGTGGCGTTGGCGGATCTGTTTGGCGATAAAGACACGCTCTTCGTCGTACATAACATGGGCCGCAGCTGCGTGTACTGCGCGTTGTGGGCGGACGGATTGAATGGTCTGGTGGACCATCTGGAAAACGCCGCGGCGTTCGTCGTCACTTCACCGGACAGTCCCGAAGTGCAGCAGGCGTTCGCCGCGGAGCGCGGCTGGCGGTTTCGCATGTTGAGCCACGCCGGCTCCACATTCGCACAGGACATGGGCTACGTGCGCGATTGCGGACAATCCCCCGGCCTGAGCGTGTTCAGGAAAAACGCGGATGGGGGTGTGGTACGCGTGGGCGACACGGAGTTCGGCCCGGGCGACGACTACTGCGCCATCTGGCACATGCTCGATCTGACGCCCGGGGCCGGAACCTGGTCACCCAGGTACAGCTACCACTGATCTACGTGCATCACGCCGGATACCGGTGGGCGGTAGGCCGGCTTGAAGTCGGTGCCCTTCGTGTAGGCGATGGGGATCAGCGCCACCTGCATGTAATCGTCGTACGGAATGCCAAGGAGCTCCGCGATGGCCTGTTCATGCATCAGGTGCAGCGTGGTCCAGGCGGTGCCGATGCCGCGCGCGCGGGCCGCCAGCATGAAGTTCCAGGCGGCCGGAATGATGGAGCCGAAGGTGCCGGTCTGGGCGATCAGGTTGTTGCTCTGGGGTTGGTCTGTGCGGCCAGCGATGCAGGGAATCATCAGCACCGGCGCGCGACCCATGTTGTCGGCCAGGTAGTCGGCAGAGGATGCGGAGCGGTCCTGGCTTGCGGTGAGGGCGTCGTCGCCGCTGTCTTTGTGCAGTTTGTGGATGGCCACCGGCATCTGCCGGTAGATGTCGAAGGCCTGGCGGTAGTAGTCGCCGATCTGCGCGCGCTTGGTTGCATCCGTGACGAACATGAACTGCCAGCCCTGGGCATTGGAGCCGGTGGGCGCCTGCACGGCCAGGTTCATACATTCCTCAATCACGGACATCGGCACGGGCTTGTCGAAGTCCAGCCGTTTGCGCACGGCGCGGGTGGTGGATAGAAGCTCGTCATTGGTGAGCGAGAGTTGTGCGTGCGGCATGGTCGGTCCTCTGCAATCTTGGCCTGAAATGTGACCCGCGAGGGTAACGCATGTGCGGCGAGTGAACACGTCTGGACATCATCGCCCGGCGCCACGAAGATGTTACCCGCACCGCGCCCATCGACCGGATCCGTGCCCGACCACACACGCACCGACCTGCAGCTCAATTTCGACGCCCTGCGCTGGTCGCCCGTCTGGGCGGCAGGCGTGGACGAAGCCGGTCGCGGTCCACTTGCCGGCCCTGTCATTGCCGCGGCGGTGGTGCTGCATCCCGGCCGGGCCATCGATGGTCTGCGCGACTCCAAGAAACTAAGCGCCGCGCGAAGGAGCCGGCTGGCGGACGACATCCGCCGGCAGTGTGCCAGCTTCTGCGTGGCGCGTGCCGAGGTTGAAGAGATCGACAGCTTGAACATTCTGCGCGCCACGATGCTTGCCATGGAGCGCGCCGTGGCGGGGCTCGGCGACACGCCGCAGGTGGTGTACGTGGACGGTAATCGACTGCCGTCGTTGGCCTGTCCAGCGGTTGCCCTGGTGCAGGGAGACGACCGTCTGGCGTGTATTTCCGCTGCTTCCATTCTTGCCAAGGTAGCGCGCGACGAAGAGATGTGCGCCGAAGCGCTGCGCTATCCCGGTTACGGGTTCGAAGTGCACAAGGGCTACGGCACGCGCCGGCACTTAGAAGCGCTCCGAAGCCTCGGTCCCTGCCCGTTGCATCGTCGCTCCTTTGCGCCCGTGGCGCGGGCACTCCATCAGGCAGCGCGGGTGTCGGCCGTATGAGCGAGCCGACATTCGTGCACCTGCAGGTGCACAGTGAGTTTTCTCTGGCCGATGGCATCGTGCGGGTGAAGGCGCTGGCGCAGCGCTGCCGCAGCCTCGGCATGCCGGCGGTAGCGCTTACCGACCGGGCGAATCTGTTCGGCCTGGTGAAGTTCTACTCCGCCTGCCTGTCTGAGGGGGTGAAACCCATCGTTGGTGCGGAGATGCGCTATGCGAGCGCGGCCGGAGGCGTGTCGCGGGTGCTGCTGCTGGCGATGAACACCGATGGCTACAAGAATCTCCTACGGCTCGTGTCGCTTTCGTTCACCGAGGGTGAACGGCACGGTCTGGTGGAGCGCGAGGCGCTCGAGTCACACCACGAAGGCCTCATTATGTTGTGCGGCGGACGCGCGGGCGAGGTGGGCCAGGCGCTGGTGGCGGGTCATCAAGGCCAGGCCGATGCGCTGGCCGCGCACTGGAGCGCGGTGTATCAAGATCGTTTCTATCTGGAGGTGCAACGCACCGGGCGCGCCGGCGAGGACGATCACCTGCACCAGGCGGTGGCGCTGGCTGGGCGGCTGAACCTGCCGGTGGTGGCCACCAATGAAGTGTGCTTTCTCGATCGTGAGGACTTCGAAGCGCACGAAACCCGCGTGTGCATCCACAGCGGCCGGGTGCTCAACGATCCACGTCGGCCGCGCGACTACTCGCCGGAGCAGTATCTGAAAAGCGCCGAGGAGATGGCGGCGCGCTTTGCCGACCTGCCCGAAGCTCTGGCCAACAGCGTGGAGATCGCCCGCCGCTGCAACGTGCAGGTGGAGCTCGGCACGTACTACCTGCCGAATTACCCGGTACCGGAAGACGAAACCCTCGAGCTGCATCTCGAGCGCATGTCGGTGGCAGGCCTCGAGCAGCGTTTCCAGTCCATTACGTTCACCGAGGAGCGCTCGGAGGCTGCATACCGCGAGCGGCTCGCCTACGAGCTCGGCGTGATCAACCAGATGGGCTTTCCCGGCTACTTTCTCATTGTCATGGAGTTCATCCAGTGGGCCAAAGCGCATGACATCCCGGTAGGCCCCGGGCGCGGATCTGGCGCCGGCTCGCTGGTGGCCTACAGCCTCGGCATCACCGATCTCGACCCGCTGGCCTATGACCTGCTGTTCGAGCGCTTTCTCAACCCGGAGCGGGTGTCGATGCCGGACTTCGACGTGGACTTCTGCATGGAAGGGCGCGACCGGGTGATCCAGCATGTCTCCGAAACCTACGGTCACGATGCGGTAAGCCAGATCATCACCTTCGGCACCATGGCAGCAAAAGCCGTGGTGCGCGACGTCGCGCGGGTACAGGGCAAACCCTACGGGCTCGCCGACCGGCTCTCGAAGCTGATTCCTTTCGAAGTGGGCATGACCCTGTCCAAGGCCATGGAGCAGTCTCAGGAGCTCGTGGAGTTCGTCGAACAGAACGACGAAGTCACCGAAATCATGGAGATGGCCTACAAGCTGGAAGGCGTGGTGCGCAACGTCGGCAAGCACGCCGGTGGTGTGGTCATCGCGCCGTCGAAGCTCACAGACTTCGTGCCGCTGTACTGTGAAGAGCAGGGCGGCGGGCTGGTATCCCAGTTCGACAAAGACGACGTGGAGCGCGCGGGCCTGGTGAAGTTCGACTTCCTCGGCCTCAAGACGCTGACCATCATCGACTGGTGCGTGCAGTCGGTAAATGCCCAGCGCCCGGAAGACGCGCAGATCGACATCGACCGCATTGCCCTGAATGACAAAGGCACCTTCGAGCTCCTCAAAGCGGCGGAGACGGTGGCCGTATTCCAGCTCGAATCCCGCGGCATGCGCGACCTCATCCGCCGGCTGTTGCCGGACCACATCGAAGACATCATCGCGTTGGTGGCGCTGTTTCGACCCGGCCCACTGCAAAGCGGCGCGGTGGACGACTACATCAACCGCAAGCACGGCCGGGAACCCGTGGTGTACGCGCACCCGAGCCTGGCGGACAGCCTGGCCGGCACCTATGGCGTGGTGCTCTATCAGGAGCAGGTGATGCAGATCGCTCAGGAGCTGGCGGGCTTCACGCTCGGCCAGGCTGACCTGTTGCGCCGTGCCATGGGCAAGAAAAAGCCGGAAGAGATGGCCAAGGTGCGCAAGCAGTTCCTCGAGGGCACCACCGCCCGGGAGGTGGATGCAACGCTTGCCGGGGACATCTTCGACCTCATGGAGAAGTTCGCGGGTTACGCGTTCAACAAGTCTCACTCTGCGACGTATGCGCTGGTTTCCTACCAGACCGCCTGGCTCAAACGGCACTATCCCACCCACTTTATGGCCGCCAACATGTCGGCCGATATGCACAACGTCGAGCGCATCGAGCAGCTCGTTGCTGAGCTCAAGCAGATGGGGCTGGCGCTGCGCCCGCCAAGTGTCAACAGCTCGGCGTTTCGCTTCACCGCAAACGACCAGGGTGTGATGTACGGCCTTGGCGCGGTGCGCGGCGTAGGCGAAGCGCCGGTGGAAGCGATCATTGCGGCGCGGGAATCGGGCGGGCCGTTCACCAGCCTGCACGACTTCTGTCAACGGGTGGATGCACGCAAGGCGAACAAGCGGGTGCTCGAAGCGTTGGTGCGTTCCGGCGCCATGGACGAGCTGGGTGCGACAGAAGAGGCCGACCTCAACATCAAACGCGCGCACCTGCTTTTCCTGATTCCGGATGCCTTACAGCGGGCGGAGCAGGCGTCGCGTGATGCGGACCTCGGCATGGCCGATCTCTTCGGAGGGGTTGCTGATGCTGCGCCGGATGTCGACTGCTCCAAGGTGCGTGCCTGGCGCGACAGCGAGCGCCTCACCGGCGAGAAGGACACCCTCGGGCTGTATCTCACCGGCCATCCCATTGACAGCTACATCGACGAGCTTCGGGTTATGTGCCCCACGCGGCTGGCGGACCTGCGGCCGGACAAGGGTACGCAGAACATCGCCGGCATCATCACCGGCATGCGCACCATGAAAGGCCGACGTGGCGGCACCATTGCCTTCATCGAGCTCGATGACAAGACGGCTCGCGTAGAGGCAGCGGTGTTCGCCGATGTCTACGAGCAGTACCGGGAGCGAATTCAGAAAGACGCGGTGGTGGTGCTGGAAGGCGACGTGCAGGTGGACGAGTACAACGGCGGCGGTGCCATGAAGATCCGTGTCGCCAGCGTGAACTCATTTGTCGAGGCACGGAGAAAGTACGCCAAGAACCTCGAGATCGATGTGCGTGGTGCGCGCGGTGGGGAGCTCAGCGCGCGCCTGCAGGCGGTGCTCGAGCCGCACCGTGTGGCCGCCGACGGATGCGGTGTGGCGCTGCGTTACGACGGCAATGGCGCCCGCGCGGTCATTCAGCTCGGCCGTGACTGGCAGGTGGTACCTGACGACGACTTGATCTACGCCCTGCAGGGAGAGTTTGGCGAGCGCAACGTGCGCCTGTCCTACGGTCATGCCGCTGCCTGAGGCGCCGCCGTCGCTCGAGGCGCGGCTGCGCGCGGCTTGCGCGGATGTGTCGGGCACCATCTACCTGGCGGTATCCGGCGGCCTCGATTCGACCGCGCTTCTTTACGCTGCCGCGGCATCGCAACCGGTCGCACGGTTATGTGTACTGCACGCGGACCACGGCCTGCACCCGGATTCCGCCGAGTGGTGCAGTTCGGTTGAGCGGCAGGCATCATCGCTTGGCGTGCGGTTCCTCAGCACACGCCTGGACGTGCCCCCTTCGGGAAGCCTCGAAGCCGCTGCCCGTGCGGCCCGGTATGCGTGGTTTGCCGAGCAGTTGGCTGCTGACGATGTGCTTCTCACCGCCCACCACCAACGCGATCAGGCGGAGACCGCGCTGCTGCGGCTTGTGCAGGGCCGCGGTGTCTATGGCATGCCGCAGGCGCGGCCTCTGGGCGCCGGGTCGTTGCGGCGCCCCTGGTTGCAGATATCCCAGGATGACATTGCCGCGTACGCGAAGGGTTTGCGCCACGTGGAGGATCCGAGCAATGCAAGCCTTGGCATCGACCGCAACTACCTCAGGCATCGTGTGCTGCCGGTACTCACCGAACGCTGGCCGGATGCGCAGGCACGGCTGAGCGGCGTGGCAGCGCGCGCCCTGGTGCAGGACGCCGCGGCGCGCCGGTTGCTGGAGGGGGTGGATCCGCTGCCGGCGGCGCACCTTGTTGGCGGCGACGCGGTGGCGGTCGAAGTACTCGGCTGGTGGCTTGCGCGCTTCTCCATGCGGGTACCGGCGTCGACGCTGCGCACCTTCGTACAGCGCCGGCCTGCACCTGCGCAGGTGCCCGGAGGGCGGTTGGTGGAGTGGTCGGAGCATGTCTACTTCGCCGCCGA
>JAUILW010000949.1 GCA_030432795.1 Gammaproteobacteria bacterium | reverse complement strand
ATCGTCATGAGCCCGCCGCGGGAAATGTCGCGAACGAGGCCCGACGGTGTCACCATTCGCTGGCGCTTGTCGGTGCCCCCGCACATCGCCCCGGGCACGGTGCCCTTCCTGATCGAAGACCTCACCCCGATCACCCATCGTCGACCGCCAGCCTGCCGCCATCCCAACGGGGTCAACGGAATAGCCGCCATTCGGCTGGTGAGCAGCGACATCGAAGAGACGGCGGCGCTGTACCGGGCCTTGTTGCAGCAGGAACCCGGCACGTTGGAAAAAGACGACGGGCATACCTTCGACTTCGGCGAGTCGCGGATCGAGATCCGGCCCGTGGGCCGCACAGTCGACCGCCAACCGGCCACCGGTCACCTGTACAGTCTGCACGTGTGCCGCGCGCCCTCTTCGACCCCGTTCCACTGGGACGCCAGGGACGGGGGCAACCTGCACCTCGAGACGACCTGATTCCCGCGCGCGGCAAACCGACATCATTCGCTCAATGCCCGTGCCATCTCGCCGTACTGCCCGGCGCTGAACAACAAGGGATTGCCATCGTCGTAGGAAAACCGCTCCACCCGGCCAACGAACAACAGGTGATCCCCCTTTGCCAACAGCGAAGAACGACGACACTCGAACCGTGCCAGGGTTCCCCCCAGCAACGGCACATCGCCCAGGCCCGGCGTCCAGACCTGGTTGCGGAACTTGTCCGCACGCGAGGTTGCGAAGTTCTTCGACACCTCGTGCTGGTGGGCACTGAGCACGTTTACCGCGAAGCGCTCAGCCTGCTCGAAGGCGGCACGAGACAGCGCCGTTTCGGCGAGGCACCACAACACCAGGGGCGGCGACAGCGACAGCGCGCTGAACGAATTCACGGTCACCCCAACCGGTGCACCGTCCGCGTCGCGCGTGGTCACCACGCACACACCGGTGGCGAATCGGCCAAAGGCATTGCGCAGTTCTCGCTGGTCCGGCGCCGGCAGCGAATCCGGCAGTGCGTCGGCGTCGCTGAAGGTGTCTTTACTCATCGGAATGCCCATTTGCGCACAGTCCTCCAGGTAATTGCGACGATCGTCGTCATCACTACGATCACCACCATGCCGTAGGCCGCGGTACGCCCGGGATCACCGGCCGACCACATTTCATAGGCGATGACCGAATAGGTCTCGTTGCCGTAGGACACCAGCAACAGCGATGCCGGCAGCTCCCGAAACGCCCGCATGGTGGAGTACAGGATGCCCGCTGCCAGCGTCGGCGCGAGCAACGGCAGGATGATTCTGCGCAAGGTCTTGCCCCAGCTCGC
>JAUILW010000948.1 GCA_030432795.1 Gammaproteobacteria bacterium | reverse complement strand
CAATGCTCACGCGCAAGCCGACTACTGTGAAGACAAGCAGCGCGATCAGGAATGACGGACCCGTGGTCCAGAGCATATGTCGGATGTGCGTAAACAGGTCGGTGCCGGCAACAGCCGGCGCCAGGTTGGTGGTGTCCGACAGGGGTGACATCTTGTCGCCAAAATAGGCGCCGCTCACGACCGCGCCAGCCGTGATTGCCGGCGAAACCCCAAAGCCCATTGCGACGCCGATAAGACCAACGCCGAGCGTACCGGCAACGGTCCATGAACTGCCGGTGCTCACTGCCGCGACTGCGCATATCAGGCAGGCGGCAGCATAGAAAAACTGTGGGTGTAAGAGGTGCAGACCGTAATAGATCATCGCAGGTACGGTACCGGCCATCAGCCAGGTACCAATAAGTGCGCCGACCGCCAACAGGATCATCATCGCACCCATCGCTGTGCTGATGCCGTCGATGATGGCCCGCTCTATGTCGGACCAGGCGTGACCGTTGCGCACGGCGATAATGGCAGCGATCGCCGTGCCGATGATCAGCACAATCTGATTGGCGCCACCCGATGAGTCGGAGCCGAACAGGTAGACGGCACCTGCGAGCAGGACAACCAGTACCAGAATCGGCGTCAGCGCCTGCAACAGGCTTGGTGCTCTTGGTTCAGTCACGACATTCCTTCCCCCGCGGACAGTTTCACTGTAGTCGCTTACTCGAGCAACAGTCTATGCTCGCGCAGTATGTTCTGCAGCGCTTCCCTGTCGATGCCCGGCACTGTGTGGCCCTGGTTGCCCGTCATGTCGCGACCCGCTACGAGCGCGTTCATGATGGCCTCTTCGGTGGCCTGCTTGGTGGCGGCGAACAGCCCATCCAGATCATCATTGGGTACCGAGCGAATAATCGCGTCGGGGTTGCCGCGCCCGGCCTCGGCATTGGCGGTCGAAAACGCAATAAAGATATCCCCCGAGCCGTTATGCGCCGTGCTGCCCGTAACACCCAGGCCGAGCGGAGCGCGCCGTGCCAGACGCTTGAGCTGATGGGGCAGCAAGGGTGCGTCTGTTGCGATCACAACGATGATCGAACTCAGCATCTCCTCGTTATAGCCCGTGTTCGAATAGACCGGGTCACCCGGCAGGCGCTCACCGACCGCAATGCCAGCAACTCGCAGATCGCCACGCCGGCCAAAGTTGGCCTGTACGAGAACCCCCAGCGTGTAGCCGGTCTCGTTCACCTGCACCAGGCGCGACGACGTGCCGATACCGCACTTGAACTCAAAACAGATCATCCCGGTGCCGCCGCCCA
>JAUILW010000173.1 GCA_030432795.1 Gammaproteobacteria bacterium | reverse complement strand
AAGACGGCTGGCACTACTTCGCTGCGCAAGAGCTCCCCCGGGTACTTCGAGACACCCCTACCCGCTATTTCGTGCAGATTGACGACAACCAACATCCTGTGCAGATCGTCGCGGAGCTCTCGAAAAACTGTGATTCACTGGGCGAGGCGCTCGGCAGCCTGCTCACGAAGAAGTACGGTTTCGATGCCGAGTCGCTGGCAATCAACGCCGCATTTACGCGGTTCCAGCGTTGGACGTTCCGCTTCAGGCGCGCCTTTATCCTGTGCAGCGGCGATACCGGGTGGATGAGTTTTCTCGACCCTGAGCAACTGTCCAGCTGGCAGCGCAGCCGGGCACAAGCCGCCAAACAGCAACAAGCGCTCGAACTCAAAGGTCGCATCGTGCAGGCGAGCCGGTTCGCACATGGAAACCGCCGGGGACTGGATGGCGCGTTCGGTGTGCTCTTTGCAGCGCCTTTCCCAGGTTACGAACAATTGCGCAAAGACGCACCCACCCCGATAGCACTGGACGGATTGCGCCCGCCGTTCAGCGAGGGACAGTTCGAGTTGACGGTATCGCCCAACGGTTATCCCTTTCGCATCGGCGCGCAGTTCTCCGCGCTCACCATCGAGTGGGCGGCGCCACTGCTGGAGGCGAAGTTCGGCACCCCACAGAAGCGCACGCCAAAACACATCGTGCACAAAGTGGGAGATGACTTCGCCATCCTGAAAAAGCAGCCAAACGGCGGCCTGGAAATGGTCTTCATCGACGGCGACGGGCAACGTGGTCAACGCGCCAGGGCCGACGCGGCCGCAGAGGCGGACTGGCAGGATGAGGTGGAGGGCCTGTGAGCCGCGCCGACCGCAGAACCGGACGTGACCGCCGACGCGCGCAGGCGCCCTACCCCGGTACAGACCGACGGACGGCGCAGCGCCGACACACCGAGGAGCAGGCGTTTCTATGGGCCAGGTTACAGGCTCAAGCGCTCGCCAGCTGACGCTCCAGGTCGCTCGCCAGGGACGCACTCAATGCTCGGTTGAACTGACCGTAGGCCGTACCCAGCCGGTCCAGGACGAAGCGCAGAAAAAGATCCTGTACAACCTCGATGGAAGCTTTGTCGAACTCGATCAGGTGGCAGGACTGCACGAAGTGCCGAGCCACCTGATAGGGTCCGACCGGTAGGCTTGCCAGGTCCATGGGACGGTCGGTGACTTCTGCTACCCGATCGACGATGCTGCGCAGCAATGCGCCGAAATGCGCCGAGCACTTGCGCGACATAGCCAGGGCGATGGCGTCCAGCTCGCGGTCGTCGCTGGCGAGGTCCACATCCTCGAACCAGGCTGCCGCGCCGTCGTTCATGCGTTTGGTAAACGTATCCATGAGCAGCTGGCGTCGAAAGCGCAGCTCCCGCATGAGGTTGAAACAATAGCCCTGGTAGGAGGAGTCCGAGTCGCGGTAGGCGAGTTCGAACAGACCATCCTCCAGATTTGAATAGAATCCTTCCATCAGACGAGCCACCTCCGCTGTGACTTGACGGTGCATCATATGTAGATGCTCATGGTCAACGGAGCGATTCATCCCCTTCCCCTGGATGCGTATCACGTCCAGCCAGTCTATGAGGTGAACGATACGCAAACAGTGAACCGGATCATGGTTTGCGCCCTGGCGCACTACGGTACCGCCAGGCGCAGCACGCGGGTCAAGCGCGACTACTGAAACCTGATCTGCGCGTTCACGTATCCGCTGCGCTCCTGGGCTTTGAAAGAGGCTTGCACGACCGATACGCCATTGCTGCGTTCCAGCTGCGCCATCCAGGAAAACACCTGGTCGAAGGGCTGCTCCTGAAGCACCACATTGAGCAGTCCGCTGTCTTCCGGCTGCACGCGATTCAGCTTCAAGCCGTTAGCGGTAGCTGCACGGCTCAACACCTGAATCAACGAACCGCTGGAACCACCGCTTGCACGCGCCTGTTGGGCAGCGCCCTGGTTGATCTTGACGAAATCCAGCGTCTTCTGGGCATTGTCCAACCGGCCCACGGAATCGGCGTGCCAGTCGGCCACCGGTTTCCAGGCGAGCAGCCAGAGCATCGACACCGCCGTCAGTAGAGCGACCGTGGCGATAATCCACTGCTCATTGCGATCGCGCCCGTGAAACCACCGCCCTACGGCGCTGCGTTCGAAGCGTTCCCCAACACTGCTCATCGGTTTTCCCTAATGAGAAAGTAAGCGCGCACACCCTGATCTTCCTGCAGTGAATTCTGCAGTTCCGCCTGCACACCTCGCTCAGCAAGCTGTTGTTCCAGACGCTCCAGCTCGGCAAATCCCTGCAGAACGATCTCCGTCTTCAGCTCACCGCGATCGCCGGTGAACTCCAGAGACCGCAGGCGCGCCGAGCTCGGCAGAACAGAGGCGATGTCGTTGCTCAACGCGACCAGGCCACGTCCGTCAGCTGCCACGGTGGAACCGAGCTTCGCTGACAGGGCACGGCGCACATTTCTTGGATTTTCACCGGGAAACAAGCGCACGTACAAACCCCGCGCCTCTTCGTCCAGCACATCCGCCCGACTGTCGGCCCACCAGGCTTCTGCCAGCATGGCGCCCCACGCCACAAGCGCCCAGACACAGGCCAGCGCCGCCGCTACGCCCCAGCCCCGAGAACTCGCGCTGCGCACACGCGGCGGTTTGAATTCACCCTGCAGAAGGTTGATGTCCGTGCGCCCGGACCATAGGCGCGCCAGCACCTCCATACTGCTGCCGCCGGGTTGTTCGACCTCAATGCCGACACCTTCGAGCTGTGCTGCTTCGATGTCCGTGAGCTCGCCGTTGATCAGGCGCACCTGATCGATAGTCAGAGATTGCAGCGCAAGCAACAGGTTGGCGCGATCGAGGGTCGCCGCTTGTCCTTCGGTACGCAGGAGCACCGTCTCATCATCGATGAGCACGGTTGCCGCATTACCCTCGACCGGCAGCAGGTGGGCGTCTGCCACAAAAAAGCCAGGCTGCACGCCGACGCTGCGCAGGCACTCGAGCCACCCTTCCAGAAGGTTTCGCTCGATGAGCTGGCAAGGCACCGGTGATCCCGCTTTGATGGGGCCGCTCGCCACGTGCATGCGGTCGATGTCCGTGGCGATGAATTCCTCCACGGCATAGGGTAAAGCGCGGCGAATCTGGGCCGCGCTGCGACCCGGCACGGACGCCGAAACTTCCAGCACATGCTGGTTGGGAACGAGCACCAGGACATTTCCAGATACCGACAACCAGGCCTGATTCGGATCTGCCAGATCGCCGAGGCCGTGATAGTCGGTGGTGCCCTCTCCCCGCACCGCTCCACCATCTTCCAGCACCAGCCACTCCAGGCGCAGATCGAAGCCTTCCTCGGCTTTGCGGGCGGGTGTCAGCGGTCTCAATACCAACAGCGGCACTGGGAAATTCCTTGCTTTGTCTGTCGCGTCAGCATACTGCTTACCGACCGTACTATTCGTTGTTCTCTTCGTCGCTGGCAATCACCAGAGCACTGGTGAAATCACGCCCGAAATCCCGTTGCAGCACCGTGACGACGCCCGTCGATGGGTCCCGGTAGGCCAGAGACGACAATATGGTAACCGCTTGGCCCACCTGAGCGTGAACGTTGATACGAAAGTACTGGCTCTCAAATGTCAGATTACCTTCCGCACCGTTCAAGACCGGAACAACGTTGAGCAGCTCACCATCATTGGAAAAAGTGCGCACCGTGCCTTCGAGCGTTGCCAGATCGGCCATCTCGACGCCCGCCTTCAGTGCCGCCAGCACCGGCAACGGCGCGGTGTTGGCGTTGAAGGAGAACTCGGTGTACCCCGGCACCACGCAGGTGTTGGCCATGAGCATTGCCCGTTCCTCGGGCTCCAGCGTCGCCAGAAGCCAGGCTTCTGAGAGATCCGCCATCTGCTGATCCGCTGCACGGTAAGGAGGATCGACCAGTTGATAGTCCGGGCTTTCTGCACTCACCGCAGAGACCGGGTCCATATCGCCGTCCACCCAGTCGCGCACCACGTCTGCGGCGGTTTCCGCAACACCCAGGTTCAGAAACAATCGCTTCAACGCCTCGTAAGCGGCGGCACCTGTAGCCTCGTTCACCAGTGCATTCAAATTGAAACAGCCGTTCTGCTCCTGCACCTGTACTTCAATGTAGCCGCCCTCATCCACCTCAAATGGCGGCAAGGCCTGCGCCCAGGCCTCGTCCAGATGATCCACATCTTTTCCGGTGCGCTCGAAATCTTCCCGCAACGCCTGGCGCGCGAGCTCCTCAGCACCAAGGGCGTAGTTCAGCGCCAGGTCGGATTCGAACTGGTTGCGGCTCTGGCCGATCAGCAGGGCGTGGTTGCCGCTCATGCGCACGGCAAGGGCTGTGAGCACCGCGAAGATCAGCAGCACCGCCATGAGCGCCACGCCGCGCTGCTTAGCCGGCACCGGGAAACTCCCAGATACGTTCGATGAAGCCGTAAGGTGGCAGCTCCAGTCGCAGCAGTATCGCGCGTGGTTGCACCCCCGGTGGCTTCGGAGGTAACCAGAACGCATGCGTATTGCCGGTGTCGTCCACCAGCAGAAACTCCACATCCCGCACGTCCGTCAGCAGCGTCTGCTCGAACCGACGGCTGTCCTGATCACGATCGAGCACATTCCAGTAGAACCGTTTGAGTGTGTCGTCCTCCACCGCATATGCAACGCGCTGCAGGTTGGCGCGCGGCTGGCGGAGAGGGTTGCGCCAACCGCTGCGGGTGAACTCGATGATACCGTCGTTGTCGATGAGCAACGCATCCCGCGGATCGCCGAACTCGTCTTTGATCGATCGCGCCACCATCTGCATGACGTCCCGTTTCATGAAATGCATGGCCCGCTGCACTTCGATCAGACGGGCGCCCCGCTCGCTCAGCACGGTTTGATGGTCCACTACCCGGTTTACAAGCTGCGCGCTGATGACGCCGATCACCGCGAACACGGCCAGCGCCACCACCATTTCTATGAGGGTAAATGCCCGTGTGGCGCGGGGCAGGTTGAACGGTGTCCACTGCTGCCGGTTCATCGCCCTACGAACGCCGTACTCTGATCCAGCGGACCGATGGGCCTGCCTTCCTCGAGTTCATACACCTCTACCTCTACCCGTCGTAACGTCGGATAGGTGGTCTGCTCGATGCTGGTACGCACTTCCCAATCACGTGCGGCCATCTGCACGCGCTCGGTGCTGCGTCCGACAGGTGGCGTGCTGTCAGCCGCCCGCATCTCGAGTTTCATGCGCACCAGATGGTTCTCGCCAACCCAGTGCGCCAATTGCCGCCGTTCGAGGCTGAAAGTCTGCGAAGAGAGACTGCCTACGGTGCTGGACACGACGATACCGGCCATGGCCACCACCACCAGCGCGACGAGCATCTCGATGAGTGTGAAGGCGCGCACTCAGGCGTCCTCGTCGCGTTGTGCACGCACCCGGCTCAGACCGTCGGACGACACCGCCCAGGGCCTGCTTTCCCACTGCGGTTGCAGCGTGAGGGTAAATGGCGTCAGCTCTCCGGACGAAAAGATGATGAGGTTCGGCTCGAGCCCCCGCTCCTCCTCTTCGTCGTCCTGGGCCTCCTCGATGGTGAGCTGCGGAAGTTCGAAGCCTTCTGTTTCAAGGGTTAAGCGTACATTGGCCGGCATCACTACCGGCTGCAGGGGGCGCTCGGTTTGCTCTACCCATGCGGCGTTGTAGGGGTCCAGTTCCACAAACCGGTAACCTGCCTCCTCCACCACAACACCCCACTCGCGGTTGCGCTGCAGCGCGTTGGACCGGGCAAGCTCGATGCGTAGCGCAGTGCGTTCCGCCTCACCGCGAAGTTCCTGCTCCAGATTACCGCCAGTGAAGGAGAGCGTAACCACCGAGGCGAGCACGCCGATGATGAGTACCACCACCAGAATCTCGATGAGGGTGAAACCCCGCATCGGCTGCACCTCAGAGATCGGCGTAACGGATGTCCGCGTCACCTTCTTCGCCACCCTCGACCCCGTCGGCACCCAGGCTCATGAGTGTAAAACTCGATCCTTCGCGCTCGTACAGATACTCCGAACCCCAAGGGTCGGGACGCAGCTTGTCGATGTAACCGTCAGGGTTGTAGTTCTTCGGTTCCGGAAAGCCTGACGGCTTGGTTACCAGCGCCTCGAGCCCCTGCTCGGTGGAGGGATACTGAAAGTTGTCCAGACGGTACATATCGAGCGCCGCCGCCAGCGTGCGCAAATCATTCTCCACCGCCGTTATGCGCGCCTGGTCCGGCCGCGACATGAGGTTGGGCACGATCACCGCGCCAAGAATGCCGAGGATCACCACCACGATGAGAATCTCGATGAGGGTGAATCCCCTGTTGCGTGCAGTTGTTTTTGACATCGTATTACCCATGTTACCCATCAGATGGCAGTGTTCATGTTCAGTATCGGCAGTAGGATGGCAAGCACGATGAACATCACCAGGCCGCCCATCAGCACCAGCATCAGCGGCTGAAACAGGTTCACCAATGTGGTGACGATGCGCTCCACCTCTTTTTGCTGGTGGTCAGCCACCCGCTCGAGCATCTGGTCCAGCTCACCGCTTGCCTCACCGCTGGCCACCATGTGCAGCAGCATCGGCGGAAAGTAGCCAACGCTATCAAGTGCCGCACGCAGGCTGATCCCCTCGCTGACGCGCTGCGTGGCATCCGCCAGGCGCCGTTTCAGATGGGTGTTGGACACCACCTCCTGGGCAATGTTCATTCCTTCAACCAGCGGCACGCCACTACCGCTCAGAATTGCGAGGGTGTTGGCATAACGCGCCGCGTTAGCGCTTCGGGAGATGCGTTTTGCCAGTGGCAGATCGAGCACCCGGGCATCCCAGGCGCGACGGATGTGCGGCTGCTTGAGCAGGCCTCTAGCAAGTGCCACAA
>JAUILW010000947.1 GCA_030432795.1 Gammaproteobacteria bacterium | reverse complement strand
TACGGCTGGAGGTACGGTTTTGGCGTCGCCGGCATCGGCATGTTGCTAGGTCTGATCACCTTTGTGCGCGGCCGTGAGCGGCTGCAAGGCGCGGGCGAACCCCCTGATCCGGTGGCACTCGGGCGCCCCGTGATCGGGCCTGTTACACAGGAATCGGCGATCTACGCCTGTGGATTGCTGGCGGTGGGTGTCGCCTGGTTTCTCGTGCAGGAGCGGCAGCTGGTTGGCAGCCTGCTGCTGCTGACGGGTGCCGCCGCCGTTGCCGGCATCGTGTGGTTCTCGGCGGTGCGGTGCAGCCGCGTGGAGCGGCACCGCATGCTGCTGGTGATGCTGCTCACGGCGGTCTCCGTGCTGTTCTGGGCGTTGTTTGAACAGGCGGGCTCGTCCATGAACCTGTTTGCCGACCGGGTGGTCGATCGCCAGATCGGCGAAGTCACCGTCGCCGCCTCGCAGCTGCAGTCTTTAAACCCTGCGTTCATCTTCCTGTTGGCGCCGCTGTTCGCGTGGGCGTGGTTGCGCCTTGGACGCGCGGGTCGCGAACCTGGCACGCCGGCAAAGTTCGCACTTGCCCTGGTGCAGGTCGGGCTCGGCTTTGCGGCGCTGGTGATGGGTATCGAGCAGGCGGACGAAAACGGCCAGGTCGCCCTGTTGTGGTTGGTGATTGCCTACCTGCTGCACACCACAGGCGAGCTGTGCCTGTCTCCGGTGGGGCTTTCCATGGTCACGCGGTTGTCGGTGCCGAAGCTGGTCGGGCTCATGATGGGGGTGTGGTTTCTCGCCTCATCCGCGGCGCATTATGTGGCGGGCTGGATTGCAGCGATGGCCAGTGTGGAGGGTGGTGCAGACGCCTCCGCCGAGGCATCGCTCACGGCCTACGCGTCGACGTTCGAACTGGTTGCCATGGTAGCGGTGGTTGCCGGTGTCGTGCTGTTGGTGGTTTCGCGACCGCTCAAGCGGCTGATGCATCAGGGAGCGTAGCGTCCGCCCAGCGCACGGCGAAGCCGTCGCACCAGCTGTTGAGCTTGAGGTCGTGCACGAACACGCCGTGCCCGCCGCCGCTGACGCGATGTAACTCGATGCCCGAGGGTAACCGCTCGAACTGGTGCGCGGGAATCACCGGGTCGTCTTCCGCCATCAGGATGGTTGCCTGTACCCCCTCGAGCGCATTACCAGAGAGATCGTAGGTTTCGAAGTAGGTAAGCGCATTTGGAAATGGGGAGTGGTAGCGCACGAAGTAATCGGTGAGTGCGGCGACCGATCGCAGGCCGAATGCCGCAGAGAAGTCGTACAGAT
>JAUILW010000946.1 GCA_030432795.1 Gammaproteobacteria bacterium | reverse complement strand
TGGAAGATTGCCAAACGCACCTACAACGTGGTGCGCGCCGAGGAAGTCTGAACCAGAGTGGGTGAGCCGCCGGCTGCCGCGCAGCCGCACATAGCCATTGTACTTTACAAGTACTTCGCTCACGGAGGCGCGCAACGAGACGCTGTGGCTCTGGCCCGAGCCCTCCAGGCGCACGGGTTCCGCTGCACAATCTACGTCAGTCGATGTGAGAGCACACCACCGAGCGACGTTCCGATTGTCGAGTTGGCCGTGTCAGGCGTGCAGAATCATCAACGGGCACGCGCGTTCGAACGGCGCTTGGGCACAATACTGGCGACCAATCACCGGCCGTACGTAGTGAGTTTCGTGCGCAGCGCGCACGCCGATTACTACGTGGCCGTTGATCCGTGCTTCGCGGTGCGCCTGAAAAGTAAGCGGCCTGACTGGCTGGTTCGACTCAATCCGCGAGATCGTTATCACCTGGCCGCTGAAAGCGCTGTGCTGTCTGGAAGCCACAGGCGTTACGCTTTTTTGTCAGACTCCCACAAGCGGGAATTTGCCTCAGCGTATCCATTGGATCCTGAACGCTGTGAAGTACTGCCGATCGAAGTAAATCCATCGTTCAAGCGCAGCGCGTCCTATGAGTCCGATAGACGGGCTGCGCGAAACAAACTCGGCGTTGCAGAGCACCAGCTCCTGTGTATCTCCGCGGGTTCTGGCTTCCGCACGAAGGGGCTCGACCGGTCCATCGACGCCATCGCAGCCCTACGCACTAGAGGCATTGATGCCCAGTTGCTGGTGGCGGGCGACGATACCACCGGGCCATTCGAGCGCCAGGCCAAAGTGGCAGGGATCGAGCAGCATGTCCGTTTCCTCGGAGGGCGTAGCGACCTCAATAAGCTGTTTTTTGCAGCTGATGTGTTACTGCATCCCGCTCGATTCGAAGCAGCCGGCAAAGTGCTCCTCGAGGGGTTGGCAGCCGGACTGCCCATAGTGACCACTGACGTGTGCGGCTATGCAGCGCAGGTACAGCTGTCCGGGGGTGGCGTTGTGCTGCCATCTCCGTTCGATGCAGCGTCTTTCGTCGATGCCGTGCTTACTCTTACCGACGCCGAACAGCGTGAAGAGGTCGCGCACAAGGCTTGTGCATTCGCCGCTACGCTTCCGCCGAATGCGATGGCCGAGCATCTCGCGCGGTCGGTGATTGCAGGATATGAGCAATCACGGAAGGTGCCCTGCTGACAAGAAGCTCAGGAGTGCGCGTAGCGAAAGCTCCGCCACCAGCTTTTCAGGCGCATGTATTGCAGATACGTCCC
>JAUILW010000172.1 GCA_030432795.1 Gammaproteobacteria bacterium | reverse complement strand
GAGCGCCTTTTCACCGATGCCATGTGGCAGGAAGTCGAAGAGGCGGAAGCCGCTGCCCGTGATCCGCTGTTCGACCAGCGGCTGGGGCGCTACGACAGCCTATTCGAGTTCGTCACCAGCGCCTGAAACCTGCATGGTTTCGAGGTAGCTCACCAGTGCCGTGATCTTTTCTGAGACACGCGCGTTTGCCGCTTCGTCATAGCCTTCCTGTGTCTGCAGCACGGCACCCCACACCGGCATATCGTAAGGGCCGTGTGCCTGGCGCGACTCGCGACCGTCGATGATGCGGGTGAGCCAGGCCTGTGGAAATTCCCCACCGTTCCTCTGGCTCAGATAGCGCAGATCCTGCAGAACGACATTCAGCGACGGGGTTACTGCACCATCGCCTTCACCGTAGGTGCCATGGCAGTTGGCACAGTGGTTGAGGTATAGCGCCTGGCCATCGTATCGAGGCGCTTCTCCGGCAAAACTGCAGGAAGTGACACTAACGATGAGGAGTGCCGACGTCAGCACATGCAGCCTTGCGAGCATCGGTGTTGTCACTGTGCGCATCCTTCATCCTCCAGTCTGAGCCATTGCACAAGTATGCCGGGCGTGTGCGCGGTCCAGCCTCCGTGGTTTCCCCTAGCTTCGTGGAGGTAAGCGCCGATAGGCGCTACGCACGGTGCTGCCTAGCATCGTTACTTATCGTTTCTGCAAACAAGAGAAGGGGACACTGTGTACAAGAACGTTCTCGCTGCGGTGGAACTCTCAGAACGTTCCGCGCGGCTGGTGCTCGATACGGTGGCGAGCGTCGTCGGTGCGGATGCGCAGGTGACGGCGTTGCACGTGGTCGAGCCTCAATATGTGCAATACAGCTTTGATCCGACGTTTACGGGCTCTCTGATCAAGAGCCTCGAGCGTGAGGCGATGGAATCCGCTGCGCGGCGCCTGGCGGAACTCTGCGAGTCATACGACATCGATGAGGAACGGCAGGTGGTGGTCATGGGCCATGCCGCTTCGGAGATCCGCAACTTCGCCCGCCACAACGGCATCGACCTGATCGTCATGGGCACCCACGGGCGTCGCGGTTGGCAGCGGCTGCTCGGCAGCACGGCGGCAGGCGTGCTGCACGGTGCACCGGCGGATGTGTTCATGTGTCGTGTGGCAGAAGCGACGGACGCTTGAGCGTTGAGACTGAGCTCGCCCGACGGCTCCAGGCCACCGGAACGACGGTAGTTGCCGCCGAGTCCTGCACCGGCGGCCTTATCGCTGCGCGGCTGACCGGTGTGGCCGGAAGCTCGGCCTGGTTTGAAGGCAGCTTCGTAACCTACGCATCGCGCCTGAAGTCGCGGGCGCTCGGCGTGCCGGCGGAGACGATTTCGCGCTGGGGCGCCGTCAGCGAGCCTACGGCGAAGGCGATGGCGGTGGGTGCGCTCAACCGATCTGCGGCGCGTCTGAGTGTGTCGGTCACTGGCGTTGCCGGGCCAGATGGGGGCGATCCGAGCACGCCCGTAGGCACGGTGTGGTTTGCCTGGGCTATGCGCGACGATCGAGATTGGTTCCATGTGCTGCAGACCTCCGTGCGGCGCTTCGATGGCGATCGCGCGTCTGTGCGGTCCGCGGCGGCCCAGTTCGCGATCGAAGGGCTGATTCGCGCGTGCTCGGAGATTGCTGGAGGCTGAACCGCAACCTTGGCCTCCACCCTGAGCAGTGGCGGAGATAACCGTCTGATGGGCGGGGAAAGTGAGGTTCCGCCCTGGGGAGAGAGGCAGAGAGGAAATAGGGCGGAACCTCAAAGAAGGCGCGATTGTGCGCCGGCATGAGGTGGCCCGCCGTAGGGGATTTCCGAAGTCGCCGGAAACCGAAATTGCGTACGGCAACTACGGATGGTGGCGCGCCCCAGGAACCGGATACGTTGAACAAACAACTGCATGGGAACTCAGAGCAATGTCAGCACCGGAAGAAGTCACCCAACGTCTGCAACACATGCGCGCAAGCATCGTGGAGCGAAAGCAGAAGCTCGCCCGGCACGTGGAGCACCGCGAGGAACCCCTGCCGCAGGACTTTGCGGAGCAGGCAGTGGAGATGGAGAACGACGAAACCATGGTCGCGCTGGAGCGCGAGTTGACGGCGGAGCTCAAAGACATCGATCTGGCGCTTGCACGATTACAGAAAGGCACCTACGGTTCCTGTGTGACCTGCGGCGAAGATATACACCCCGACCGACTGAAGGCGCTGCCTGCGGCCTCTATGTGTATTCGCTGTGCCTCAGCGGCTTGAAGTGCTGCTGAACCTGCCGAAAATACCGTGAACAAGACAGGCGATTGATCAAGGAGCTGACATGCGGCTGGACTCTGTGCTGACGATTCTGGACAAACCGAAGCATTCACAAAGCGCATTCAAGCGCGCGGTGCAGATTCAGGCCGCGACGGGCGCGCATCTGGATCTGGCAGCGTTCTGCTGGCAACCGATGGTGGAGTCTTCGGAGTTTTTCGACGCACACCAGCGGCGCACGCTTCGTCAGGAAATTCTGCTGGAACGGAAACAATGGCAGCGGGCGCTGGTACAGGATGCCGGTTGTGCGGCCAAAGACGTATCGCTGCACACTGCCTGGACGGATGATATTGCCGGCTGGGTTCGCCGTGCCCTGGAGAAAAAACCGCGCGATCTCATTATCAAGTCGGTTCACCAGACGAAAACCATTACGCACACCCCCCTGGACTGGGAGCTGCTGCGCACCGCATCGGTGCCGGTGCTTTTGACCTCAACCAGAAAGCGAAAGCCTTCCGGACGGGTGCTTGCCGCTATCGACCTGCGGCACACAGACCGTGTCCACCAACGCCTGAACCGCAAGGTGCTTGCCGCGGCGGAGCGCTTTGCCGCTCTGTACGGGGCGGAGCTGCACTGCGTGTCTGCTCTGGAGATATCCAACGTGCTGCGCGATCTGGACATTATCGATGAGCGTGAGACGAAGAAACGCATGCTGCAGAACAGCCAGGACGTGCTGGCGGAGCTGCTGGGTCCATACGATGTGAAGAAGTCGAACCGCCATTTTCCGGTCGGCAAAGTCGGCCAGGCCGTCACGCAAACCGCTCGCAAGCTCAACGCGGATCTACTGGTGGTTGGTAGCTGCGCGCATCGGGTGCGGCAGTTCATGGGGCTGGGTAACTCCGCTGAGCGCATCCTGACACGCGCCACCTGCGACGTGTTGGCCGTGCACCCCTGATGTATTGAGGATGCATTGAGGAGGTCAGGATGGCCCTGCTGATGCTGGGTGTCATCTTCCTCGTAGGGCTCGCCAGTGATGTGGTGGGCCGCACGACCTTTCTACCCCGTGTCAGCGTTCTGCTGCTGGCAGGCCTTGCCATCGGCCCGTCGGGCCTCGGCTTTCTACCGCGCGCTTTTGCCGAGGAGTGGTTTCCGGTGCTGACTCAGATGGCACTGGCAATGGTCGGTTTCCTGCTTGGGCAACAATTACGCCTTCCGTCGCTGCGCGAGCGTGGCAAGGCCGTGCTGGTGCTGTCCGTGTGCAAAGTGCTGTGTGCGTCGTTGTTCGTGTTCGCGGTGAGCCTGGCGCTCGGCGCATCGCTGACGCTTGCGTTGGTGCTGGCGGGTATTGCGCCGGCGACCGCGCCGACAGCTACCTATGATGTGGTACACGAAGCCGGTGTGAGCAACAGCTTTACCGACACGTTGTTGTCCATAGTCGCCATCGACGATGCCTGGGGGCTGATCGTCTTTTCCCTGCTCATAGCCTTCGCCAGCGGCAATGGAGCTGCTGCGCAGATGCTCACACCCGGCTTGATCGAAGTGTTCGCCAGCCTCGCGCTCGGTGGCCTGCTTGGCCTGCCGATGGCCATGGTGACCGGGCGCTTGAGTTTTGGCGAGCGGGAAGGTGAGCCCATTCTCGCGGAGGCACTCGGTTTCGTCTTCGTCTGCGCCGGTCTGGCACTGTGGCTCGAGCTGTCGCCGATTCTGGCCGCCATGGCCATGGGCATTGTGGTTGCGAGTACCGCACGTCATCACAGCAAGCCGTTCCATGCCATTGAGGGGGTTGAGTGGCCGTTCATGATTCTGTTCTTCGTGCTGGCAGGCGCATCACTGCACCTGGAGTTGCTTGCAGGTGTTGGTTGGCTGCTGGTGGCCTATCTCCTGGCGCGAGGAATCGGTATCGTGTGTGGTATCTGGCTTGGCGGCACAATGATCGATGCGCCGTCCCGAGTAAAACATACGCTTGGCCTTGCACTGTTGCCGCAGGCTGGCGTTGCGCTTGGTCTGGCGCTGATCGCCTCACAGCGGTTTCCGGATCACGCACAGACCATACTGACCGTTGTGCTGGCATCCACCGTGGTCCTCGAGCTGACCTCGCCGGTGCTGACACGCTGGGTTATCCGCCGCCAAAGGGCGTGAAAGGAGCGATACATGTCGAATCTTGAAGAACAACTGCTGCAGGCCGAGTTTGTGGCGAGCCATGAGCTGACGGAAGACCTCGGTATGTGGATGGAATTTGCCGACCGTGTGGGACGAACCGCTCAGGAGCAGTTCCAGGTATGGCTTGAAGACCAGCAGGCTTTCATGCGAGCACTCGGTAGCGGCCAGCCGCCGCTCGAGGCGGTGGCGGAACATGCGTCCCGCTCCGGCCAACATTGCGTCGAGGGGCTACGGGTGGCGACAGACCTGTACGCTGAGCAGATGAGACGCATGGTGCGGATGCACGAGATGTTCTGGTCGCCTTTGTTGGGGCGCTCCGGCTTGCGTTGAGCACAGCCGCCTGGTTTGACTATGAAATCGCTGTACTTTGTGCGCCACGGCCAGACTGAGTGGAATGCCATCCGGCGCATGCAGGGCCAGTGGAATTCCGATCTGAATGACCTGGGCCGCGCGCAGGCGGAGGTCAACGGACGGTTTCTGCAGGGTCTGGACATTGACTACATGGTTGCGTCTCCACTCGACCGCACGCGTCAGACCGCGGAGATTATCGATAGGCACCTGCAAGTGGGCTTTGCGGTTGATGACAGGATCAAGGAGTGGCACTGCGGTGACTGGAGCGGTGAGATGTGGGATGAAGTGCCGCACAAATGGCCTGAGGAGTTTGCGGCTTGGCGGGCGGACCCGTTCTTCGGACGCGGACCGGGGACCGAGAACTACCCGGACATGATAGCCCGGGCGACCCCATTTCTGCAGGACCTGCTTGCAAACGAACATCGCAGAATCGCGATCATCTCGCACGGCCTCATCGGCCGGGCCATGGTGGGCACGCTGCTTTCCCTGACACCGGAAGAGATACTCTCGTTCAGCCAGGGCAACGATACGATCTTTCACCTCGAGCAGCAGAGCGGTGGGTTCACGGTGCAGCACTATGTTGGCGGCGAGGGCCCATTTGGCGGTCTGCCATCACGGGAGTACTGAGCGAACACCGCTCGTTATGGCGGCGCTGCCGGTGTCTGGCCTCTTCAGGTACCGCAGAACGTTCTGTATTGGGCCGCCCCCGGAGGAGCGCCGAGTTCGTATCCGGATAGATCCGCACGTTCTTCGTAGGGATTCGTAACCGCAGCCAGCAGGCGATCGAAGGCGGTGAGATCGCCGGTGTGTGCCTGCTCGAGCGCTTCCTCGACTTTGTGGTTGCGTGGGATATAGAGCGGATTCACCCGGTCCATACCGGTGGCACGCGCCTGCATATCCACAGGCTCCTTAGCCAGCCGTTCCTGGTAGCGGTCCACCCACGCCAGTACCGCAGCTTGTTCTTTGAACAGTGCCGTGAAGCCATCGGGTTGCTGCCGCACGATGTCTGCGGCGCGGCGAAAGGTCAGCGTGAAGTCTGCACCCGCTTCGCCCATGCAGACGAGCAGCTCGTTGATCAGCGCCAGATCGCCGTCGCGCGCACTGTGCAGACCCAGCTTGCTTCGCATCGCATCCAGCCAATACGCCTGATACACGCCGGGAAACGCCTTCAACGCTTCGGTGGCGCGCTCCACTGCGGCATCGATATCCTCGGCATCGATCAACGGCAGTAAGGCCTCGGCAAGGCGGGCCAGGTTCCATTGCGCTACCGCAGGCTGATTGCCGTAGGCGTAGCGACCGCCGTGGTCGATGGAGCTGAACACGGTGCGCTCGTCGTAGGCGTCGAGAAACGCACAGGGGCCATAGTCTATGGTTTCGCCGGAGATGGTGGTGTTGTCGGTATTCATCACGCCGTGCACAAATCCGAGCCGCATCCAGTGCGCAACCAGCAGCGCCTGCCGCTCGATGACGCGCTTTAGAAACCCAAGGTATCGATCACTGCTGTCCGCCAGATCTGCGAAGTGCCGCGCCACGGTGTAGTCAGCAAGCCGTCTCAGCCCGTCGGTGTCCTGGCGCGCTGCGAGAAACTGGAACGTGCCTACCCGGATGTGGCTCGATGCAATGCGGGCCAGCACCGCACCAGGCAGGAGCGTGTCGCGCGCTACCTGCTCGCCGGTGGCCACCGCGGCCAGCGCGCGCGTCGTCGGTACGCCGAGCGCGTGCATGGCCTCGCCTATCAGGTACTCCCGGAGCACTGGGCCGAGCGCCGCTTTGCCGTCGCCGCCCCGCGAGAATGGTGTGGCGCCTGAGCCCTTCAGGTGCAGGTCTCGCAGTTGCCCATCTCTGTCCATCAGCTCGCCAAGCAGCAGCGCGCGGCCGTCACCAAGCTGCGGTGAAAAGTTGCCGAATTGATGCCCCGCGTAGGCCATGGCCAGGGGACGGCTGTCCGCAGGTGTGTGTGCGCCGCACAACATTGGTGCACCCTGCGCGTGCAGCAACGCGACATCCAGAGACAGTTCCTCGGCCAACGCTTCATTGAGCCGCAGGATCTCCGGCGCCGGTACTTCTGCGCCTTGCCACGGCACATAGCAGCCTTCAAGCGCACTTGCGTAGGAATTCTGGAACTGCATCACGAAACCTCTCCGTTCACCGCTTTGTT
>JAUILW010000945.1 GCA_030432795.1 Gammaproteobacteria bacterium | reverse complement strand
CCCTGCTGCCGGGCACCTTCGTCGAAGCCAGCGTGACCGGGCGAGACATCGACGGGCTGTGGAAGCTGCCCGCCACCGCCCTGGGCCAGGACGGCCGGGTCTGGTACGTGGCCGACGACGACACCCTGGCCAGCTTCGAGGCCGAGCCGTTGTTCGCCGACGATGGCGCCATCTTCCTGCAACCGCCGCACGCCTTGTCCGACGGCATCGCGCGGGTGGTGCGCCAGCCACTGAGCAGCTACGTCGACGGCATGGCGGTGCAAGCCGTGGAGGAGCAACCGGATGCATGACCAGACCCCGACACGCGGCATCATCCCCTGGTTCGCACGCAACCCGGTGGCTGCCAACCTGCTGTTGGTGCTGGTCATCGCGCTGGGCGCGATTGCCCTTGGCTCCTTGCAGAAGGAAGCGTTCCCGAGCATGGAACCGGACAGCATCACGGTATCCGTGAGCTATGACAGCGGCTCGGCGAAACAGTCCGAGGAAGGCCTGGCGATCAAGATCGAGGACGCCCTGGAAGGCGTGGCGGGCATCGAGTCGATCACCAGCACCTCGACCACCAGCGGCACCACGGTCACCGTGGAGAAGCGCTCGGACCACGATCTCGATACCCTGCTGCGCGACGTCGAGACCCAGGTCGACGCCATCTCCAACTTCCCTGCCGATGCCGACAACCCGGTGATCGAGAAGGCGGAACGCGAGGAGCACTCGCTGTGGGTGCAGCTCTACGGCGACGCCGGGCGCCATGCCCTGCAGCAACTGGCCAACGACCTGAAGACCGACCTGCTGGCCCACGAGGATGTCAGCCGGGTCTCGTTGACCGGCTGGCTCGACCCGATGATGTCCATCGAGATCGACGAGGGACACCTGCAGTCCTACGGACTGGACCTTTCCGACGTCGAGGACGCGATCAACGCCGGCTCGAGCAGCGCCGCCACCGCGGTGGTACGGAACGCCTCGCTGTACCTGCAGCTGCAGGCCTCGGAACAGGCCTACCTGAAAGAAGACTTCGCCGACATCCCGCTGGTGACCACCACCTCTGGCGAGTTCATCCGGCTGGGCGACGTCGCCAGCATTCGAGACACCTTCGATGACAGCACTTCCACCCTGTCGCGCTTCGACGGACGCGACAGCATTGCCCTGCAGATCGTCACCACCGGCACCGACGATATTTCCGACTCGGTCAACGGCGCCCGCGACGTGGTCCAGGAATGGCTCGACGAGGGCCGGTTGCCGACCAGCGTGGCGCTGGCCACGTGGTACGACCGCAGCACGTCCATCAACGAACGCCTGCAAC
>JAUILW010000944.1 GCA_030432795.1 Gammaproteobacteria bacterium | reverse complement strand
ACCTGCTGCCCAGCATCGAGTTGCCCACCATCTCGGTGCGCACCAACTACGACGGTGCCGACCCGGTGGCGATGGAACGGTTGGTCACGCAGATCGTCGAGGAGATCGTCTCCACCGTGCCTGGCGTTGTGGAGATGACGTCGCAGTCCTACGAGGGCAACAGCCGGCTGCGGGTGAGTTTCGACTGGGGCACCAACGTCGATGCCGCGGCCACGGAGGTCCGCGCCACCATCGAGGACGAGATCAGCGAACTGCCCGACGAGATCGGCAGCGTGCGGGTGAGCAAGTTCGACGTCGACAGCTTCCCGGTGGTGATCCTCGGCATCTCCAGCAAGCTCGACCCGGTGGAACTGACCAGCATCGTCGAGAACCAGATTCGCTACCGCTTCTCGCGCATCCCCGGCGTGGCCCAGGTGGATCCATGGGGCGGCTTCAACCGCGAGGTGCGCATCGAGCTGGACCCGGCCCGGGTGAATGCCCTGGGGCTGCCGTTGAACGACATCCTCGATGCCCTGCGCGACGCCAACCTGGATCTGCCCGCCGGCAAGATCGAGGACGGTCGTTACCAGGTGACCCTGCGCGCACCGGCCGAGTTCTCCGATCTCGACCAGATCCGCGGCACCGTCATCGGCCGCAGCGACGGCGCCCTGATCACCCTGCGCCAGGTGGCGGTGGTGCGCGACACCTACGAGAAGCTGGCGCGCATCGTGCGGGTCAACGGCGAGCAGGGGCTGCGCGTGGCCATTCGCAAGCAGGCCGGCGACAACACCGTGGAGGTGGCAAGGCGGGTGCTCGAGGAAGTCGAGGAAATCAACCGCGCCTTCCCGCAGGTCAACGTGATCCCGGTCATCAACCAGGGCAACTTCATCGAGCGGGCCATTTCCAACGTCGCCCAGTCGGTGCTCTACGGCGGTTCGCTGGCCATTCTCGTGTTGCTGTTCTTCCTGCGTGACCTGCGCAGCACCACGGTGATCTCGCTGGCCATCCCGATCTCGGTGGTGGCCACCTTCGCGCTGCTCTACTTCGGCGGCTTCACCCTCAACCTGATGACCCTGGGCGGCCTGGCGCTGGGCGTGGGGATGATGGTGGACAGCTCGGTGGTGGTGCTGGAGAACATCTTTCGCCGACGCCAGGAGTTCGGCGACTCGGCCCGGGAAGCGGCCATCAAGGGCTCGGCGGAGGTGGCCTCGGCGGTGATCGCGGGCACCGTCACCACGCTGGTGATCTTCCTGCCGCTGATCTTCGTGCAGGGCGTGTCCGGGGTGCTGTTCAAGGAGCTCGCCTACGTCATCATGTTCT
>JAUILW010000943.1 GCA_030432795.1 Gammaproteobacteria bacterium | reverse complement strand
GATGCCGAGGCTGATCACCCACACCACGCCGCTGACCTTGCGGCCCAGCGCGTTGCCCTCTACCCAGAAGCCGAAAAATGCAAGCCCGAGGAGTACTGCGGCAATGGCGAAATGGTCGTCTGCGCCGATCACGGCGACGTCACATCGCTGATGGTGAGCAACGCCTTGGCGATGGCGTCGGCCTGTGCTTTCGGCAGCGAAGTCAGATGTTCACTGATGACCCGCGCGTACTCCGTCTGAAAGTTGCTCCACAAGCGCTTTCCTTTGGCGGTGAGGCGGATCACCTGCACGCGTTTGTCGTGCCGGGGAGAGGTTCTGCGCACCAGGCCGTCCTGCTCCAGACGACGCACCACGCCGGTAACATTGCCTTTGGTGACCATCAGCCGGTCCGCGAGATCGCCCATGGTCACCCCGTCCGTTTCCTGCGCCAATGCCATCAGCGTGTCGAAGCGCGGCAGGCTGAGGTCGAATGTTTCGGCCAGCGCCTGCCGCAGATGGCGTTCCACATGGGTAAAGGCGCTGACGATGGCGAACCAGGCACGAATCCGGGGATCGGACTGGCTGTGCGCCAGCTGGCCGAAGAGGTTGTCGCTCACGACAGCCCAGCTCGATAGGCGGCAAGCAGCTCGAGCACACGCTGGTTTTCATTCGGCGTGCCGACGGTGATGCGCAGCCGCCCGTCTGGACCCGCAGGTCGGGGGATCACACCGTTGGCTTCAAGATGCATCACTGCGTCTGCGGTGTTAGCGCCTGCCACGGTACTGAGATCGATGAGGTAGAAGTTGGCGACGCTGTTGGTTACCGCGAAGCCCAACGCGCGGATCCCGGGTAACAGCACATCCAGCGCTTCGCGATTGCGGCGCCGTGCCTCGGCGACAAACGCCTGATCGCGCATGGCAGCGGTGGCGGCGGCGAGGGCCGCTGCAGACACGTTGAACGGGGTGCGCAGGCGGTTGATGGTATCGATGATCGCCGGTGGAGCGACTGCCCAACCCACACGCAAGCCGGCGAGCCCGTAGATCTTTGAGAAGGTATGGGTGACCACGACGTTCGCTCGCTCAACGGCATACGTTGCGCCGTCGTCGAAGTCTTCCTCCGTCACGTACTCGGCGTACGCACCGTCAAGGATGAGCACCACATCCTCCGGCAGCGCGTCCACCAGGCGGGCGATGTCTGCGCGGGGTGCGTAGGTGCCGGTGGGGTTGTTCGGGTTGGCGACGATCACTACACGGGTTCTTGGGGTGACGGCCCGGAGCAGCGCGTCCACGTCCACCACATCGTCGCGCTCCTCAGCGAGCA
>JAUILW010000942.1 GCA_030432795.1 Gammaproteobacteria bacterium | reverse complement strand
TATCACCCAGTCGCAGAATATCGTCATCGGCGTGTCGTCCCGAGACAGAATCTCAGTGGCGGGCGCGGACGTGGACCGCCGAATGCTCGCGCCGCTGCTGCGCAGGCTGCATGCCGAGAACCCTGAGGTCAGGGTCGTGCTGCGTATGCACGAACAATCGAGCAACGGGATGATGGTTTACGTTATGGATCAGGCCAGGTTGGCTGGCGTTGGCGCCGTCTCGCTGGCGAGCGGCTGAAAGGAGCGTGTTTGAAGTGTCCGAGTTCGATCAACTGAGCCTGCTGGCAGAAGTTTCTGCCGGTCTGCTCGGCTTTGTTGCGGTGTTTCTGGCTTTATCACGCGGCGATGGCCGCTTCACGCCATCGGATCGCCACTTCGTGCAGGCCCTCGTTATCAATAGCGCGTACGTGCTGATCTGCGCGTTGACCCCCGGCGTGCTCGTGCACTTCCAGCTGTCCGGTATCTGGCTACCCGCTTTGATCGTAGCGGCCACTGGTGGAGGGATAGTGTCTGCGCTCATGGCATGGGAGCAACACAACATTCCCGAGGATGAATACCGCACGATCAACCGGTGGTGGCACGTGCCAGCATGGGGTCTGGCGGCTTTCGGCACATTGCTGACCGTGCTGGGGTTCATTCAGCCGCAGCTCGCTTCTGCCTACTACGTGGCGGGTGTGTCGGTGGTTCTGCTGATATCCGTCTGGTGTTTCATCGCGCTGGTGTTCAGACGGTTCTTCTGAGAGGCGTCAGCCGCCCGGGATACGCGGCAGCAGAAAAACTTCGGCCCCGGCAGGGATCTTCTGGGTGTGGTTGTCGCGAAAGATGTCGCCGTTGATCGACACGGCCACGCCTTCGTCGATCTTCGCCTGCATGCGCGGGTAGCGCTCAACGAGCTTGCGCAGAAGCTCGCGGATGGTTTCGGCCTCGATGTGTATCGAGGCCTGATCATCCGCGGCTTCGCGCAGCGAGCTTGCCAGCTCAACGTTTGGCATCAGCCTGCCGACACTGCCTTGTTGGCGGCCTCCGCCTCGCGGATCGCCTTGCGGATGCGTGGTGGCGACATGGGCACGTGGTTCATACGGACACCCACGGCATTGGACACCGCGTTGCCGATGGCTGCGAGCGGCGGCACGATGGAGGTCTCACCCACACCCCGAATACCGTAGGGATGGTTGGGGTTCGGGATCTCCAGAATGTGCGGCTCGATGAACGGCAGGTCAGAGCACACCGGGATGCGGTAGTCGAGGAAGCCTGCATTCTGCAGACGTCCGTCGGCGCCGTAGATGTACTCTTCGTTCAG
>JAUILW010000941.1 GCA_030432795.1 Gammaproteobacteria bacterium | reverse complement strand
CGGCGATGGTACTGTGGCGCGCGTGCGGATTCGACCGCCGCCCGCGCTTTGTGAATAATGGTGCGAAGAACTCCGGAGATACTGATGGATCGGTCCACGTCCCTTTGGCTGGGTGTGGTTTCGTTCGGTTTGCTGGGCGCAGTGGCGCTCGTCAGTTGCGTACCGCACATCGAGGAAGACATCGCCGCGCGCGCAGGTGAAGCGGTGGGGTATCCGTCATGGCTGGAACTCGAGGTGGACGGTCAGGAGCTGGTGCTGCGCGGTGAAGCGCCGGGCGCTGAGGCGCGCGAGGATGTGCTGGCTCGCTTGCAGGGACTGGAAGGTGTGACGGTGCTGCACGACGCAATGTCGCTTGCCGTAGACGCGCCGCTGGAAGTGGCAGCTGAGCCGCTGGGCGAGCCGGATCTGGTTGCTGAGGAGGTTGCCGACCCTGCTGCATCAGCAGAACCGGTGGACGTGCCGGTAGCGCTGCCGCCGGCCGAAGTTCCGATCGATGAAGCGGTGGTTGCTGCGTCACCGGCGGAGGTGCCGGTCGAGGTGCCGGTGGAGGAGCCTCAACCGGCAGCTGTCTCGCAGCCGGACACAGCCGACGCGCAAGCATCCGACGGCGTTGTGCTGAAGTGTCAGGAGGCGCTTGATCGATTGCTCGAGGGTCAGCGCGTCAATTTCGCGTTTGCAAGCGTCAGGCTCGCTGAAGACAGCCACGAGCTGCTGGAGGAGATCGCAGGACAAGCGGCGGCGTGCGCCGTGCACATCGAAATCTCCGGGCATACCGACAGCTCCGGCGATTCGGCGCACAATCGTTTGCTGAGTCGGCAGCGCGCGCAGTCGGTGGTGGATTTTCTGGTGGCTCGAGGCGTGGATGCTGATCAGCTCAGCGCCGTCGGCTATGGCGAATCGCGCCCCATCGCCAGCAATGACACGCGGCGCGGACGCCGTGCCAACCGGCGCATCGAGTTTCGCGCCATGAACGAATCAACCGGTGATACGGAAAGCCGGGCAGAGCAGGGCCAAGACGCATGATTTACCTGATATTGAAGATACTCGGCTTTCTGCTGTTAGCGCTGGTGGTCGGTTTCCTCCTAGGCGCGGGCCTGTACCGTGCGCGCTACCGTCAGGCGGCCCAGGAAAGCTTAAGCGGCGGCGAAGCATCGCGGGCGGAGATCGAGCAGCTCACTGAAGCGCTCTCCACAGCCCGCCTGGCGTTGCGCGGTGAAAGCAAAGATCGGGAGCGGGCCCAAGCGCGGGTGGCTGAGCTGGAGTCGGCTGTCAGCAGCGCCGACAGGCGCATCGAAACGGC
>JAUILW010000171.1 GCA_030432795.1 Gammaproteobacteria bacterium | reverse complement strand
GGTGACTTCGCTGCTGGTATCGACGCAGAACATGGCGCAGCTGCGCACGTTCGCGGAGCTGGTGCTCGGCTGAGCCGCGGCATATGGAAGGGCTGCTCGACACGGCGCTGACACTCCTGGCCACGCATGGCTACGTGATCGTGCTGCTATGGATGTTCGCCGATCAGGCAGCCCTGCCCATACCGTCCATCCCCTTGCTGATCGCCGCCGGGGCTGTGGCGGCCACCGGCCAACTCGATCTCGGGCTCGTGATTGCGGCGGCCACAGTGGGTTGCCTCCTCGGCGATCTGCTGTGGTTTGCGCTCGGCCGTTACCGCGGCCAGCAGGCTATCGGGCTCGTGTGCAAACTTGCCCTCGAACCCGACAGCTGTGCATCCACCACGCGCCGTGCGTTCACCCGTTTCGGCCCGGCAACGCTGCTCATCGCCAAGTATCTGCCCGGCGTGCAGACCCTGGCGCCTGCCTCTGCGGGCTTCGTGCGCGCGCCGTGGTTCGGCTTTCTCCTGGTCGATGCGGCGGGTGCACTGCTCTTCGTGTTGCCGTTCATGCTCGGCGGCTATTACTTCCAGCCGGAGCTCGTGGCACTGCTGGATCGGTTGCGCGAAGTGTCCGGCGGCCTCGTGATGCTGGCGGTGGGCGTGCTTGCGCTGTACGGCGTGGTGAAAGCGGTGCAGTGGACCCGTTTTCTGCGCGGCCACAAGCTGCGACGCCTGACGCCGGAGGACCTGCACGCGCGTTTGCAAAGCACGGATAACCGGCCAGCGGTAATCGATCTACGCCAGGCGCTGGACTTCGAGCTGGAACCACGCAGCATTCCCGGTGCGCTGCGTATCCCACTGTCCGACATCGAACGCCGCCGCGACGAGATACCCACCCGCTACGACGTGGTACTCGTGTGCACGTGACCCAGTGAAGCCTCGAGCGCCCGTGTGGCGCTCTACCTCAAGAAGTACGGCATCAACGATGTCTATCCGTTGTCTGGCGGTATGAACCGCTGGCTCGAGCTCGGCCTGCCGACCGACACGCCATCAGGCGACGGCTGAACCGTCTACAACAGCGCTGCCAGCGCCGCCCGCTGCGCCACGCCATCGCCCAGGAGCTGCTGCGCGTGCATCAGGCGCTTGTGATAGATCTGCACGTCTGACTCCCAGGTGAAGCCGATACCGCCATGCAGTTGCGTACCACGGTTGGCGCAGAAACCCGCTGTATCGGAAGCGCTGGACTTTGCCAGCAGGGCCAGGCGCAAGGCATCCTCGCGGTCGAAGTCGAACGCGCACGCCGCGGCGTAGACGAGCGATCGGCTCTGATCCGCTGCGATCATCATGTCGACGATCGGGTGCTTCACCGCCTGGAAGAATCCGATGGGGCGGTCGAACTGCTGGCGCGTCTTCGCGTACTCCGCCGTTGCCTGCAGCACCCACTCCGCAGCGCCCGCGATGTCAGCGGCGAGGAGTGTGAGCAGCGCCGGCAGCGCCGCGTCGTAGGCCGCCAAACCTGCGGCGGCGTCGGTGAGCCGGGTTCCGGAGGCACCCTCTAGAATCACCCGCCCCTGGTCCCTGGTGAGATCGACGATGCGGTCAGCAGCCAGAGCGACACCCTCCCCGCCTGCGTCCAGGGCATACCAGGCCACGCCAGCATCTTCCTGGGCAGCTACCACAATCACATCCGCCTTCTGCAGGTCCTGCACGAAGTGCGCGGTGCCAGAGAGCCGCCCCTGCTCGGCAATGACCGACGTATCACGCGGGTGCAGGCAACCGTGCGCATCGCTGAAGGCCCAGGTCACGGCCGCGCCTTCGGCGATGCGCGACAGCACCGCATCTGCTTCGGGCGTTGCCATCTCGCGCAGCAGAAAGGTGCTCTGCAGCGTGCTGGTGAGCGGTGTGGGCATGGCGGCCGCACCGATCTCCTCGGCAAGCGCCACGGCTGTCACCAGCCCCATTTCGGCGCCACCGCAGCGTTCCGGCACGGCCAGCGCCGACCAGCCCAGCGCCGCCATCTCGCGCCAGGCGTCCGCGTCATAGAACCCCCGGCGCTCTTCGCCGAGGTAGGGATCTTCCGTACCGGCTATGTCCTTGCGGAGCGCCTCCAGGGGAGCGAGGTCGCTGATGAAACGCTGTGCGGCGTTCTTGAGCATGTCCTGCTCTTCGCCGTAGCCGAAATCCTTGGGTTGCGTCTGATTGGAGTTGCTCATAATTACTTCGTCTTCGGCAGGCCGAGCACGCGCTCGCCCAGTATGTTGCGTTGGATCTCGCTGCTGCCGCCGGAGATCGTGCCGGTATAGGTGTTCATGTAGCCGAGCGCCCACTTGCCGTCGGCGCGGGCGTGCTCGTCGCCCACATACAGGCTCGCCGCTGGGCCGAGCACCGACATGGCCACCTGATGCAGCTCCTGGCCGAGCTCACTGCCCACCAGCTTGCTCTGCAGTGGGATACGCATGGCGCCGCCGTTGAGGGCAGCTACGCCCATGCGACGACCGTTCTGCATCACCGCCACAGTACGCTCATAAATCTTGAGTATGCGATCGCGCAGCACCGCGTCCTCCCACACCGGCCGGCCGCCGCGCATGGTGGTCTTGGCAAGCGCAATCAACGCTTCGATGTTGTCCATGGGGGATTCGCTGGATGGCACTGCACCCACGCCTTTGGCGGCGCCACGCTCGCTGGTGAGCGTGGACATGGCCACCTGCCAACCGGCGCCCACAGCGTCGATGCGCTGATGATCGGGAACCACCACGTCCTCGAGAAACACCTCGTTGAAGCCCGACTCGCCGGTCATCTTGTGGATGGGCCGCACGGTCACCCCCTGCTCACGCATGGAGCATATGAAGTAGGTGATGCCGCCGTACTTGTTGTCGCGGTCGGTACGCGCGAGCAGCAGCATCCAGCTCGCCAGCGAACCGAGACTCGTCCACACCTTGCTGCCGTTGACGATCCAGTTGTCGCCATCTTTCTCGGCGCGGGTCGAAAGCGAGGCGAGGTCCGAACCCGCGCCGGGCTCGCTGAAACCCTGACACCAGATGTCGTCACCGGTGAAGATCGGTGGCAGGTAGGTACGCTTCTGCTCCTCGGTGCCGTGCGCCAGCAAGGTGGGCGCGGTCATGCCGAGGCCGATCCAGTTGATGAAGTAAGGCACACCGGCGCGGCGCACTTCATTGCTGGCGATCATCTGAAAGTCGTCGAAACCGTGGCCGCCGTACTCCGGCGCCACGTCTGTGGCGATCAGCCCGGCCTCGTAGCACTTGCGCTGCCAGGCCACCAGATAGTCGCGGTGCTCGGGCAGCGTTACCTCGTACGCCGCCTGCGGCAGCGGCATGCGTGTAGGCTCCGGCCGGTTCGCCTCCAGCCACTCCCGGCAGTAGGTCCGGAACGCTTCCGGGGTGGTGTACTCATCGCGCAGCGCCATTCGCATCTCCTGTGTTCAATGTCTGTATTGCAACCGTTGTTTCGTGATGCTCACGTGAAAGCCGCTCGCGCACAGCGCACCGCTTCCGCCTGATAGGCCTTGCCGCGCTCATTGACGATGTCGAGCACGTTCAACGAAGTCGGCACGTACGCGAATCCTATCTTCAGCTGCGGATGCCACTGAAAGATCGAACCGCCAAGCCCCATCCATCCGTAGAAGCCTTCGCGACCCGCGTGCATCCCCTTGTCAATTTGCGTGGCACTCGCCGCGGGTGCCGAAAAGTGTGCCAGACCCGCCTGCGTGAAGCTGGTGTTGAGCGAGCTCATCTTGCGCTGCACCGGCTCGTGATGCATGGCCGCATGGCCTGCCTCGCTGATGAGCGTGTGCTCGCCCAGGCGCCCGCCGTTTGCCATCACCGCGGCGAGTTTTGCCAGCCCTCGCGCGGAACACTTGGCGCCGGCGGACGGCGTCTCGCCCAGTGCCATTTCCGGTGAATCTACGAACGACATGCTGCGCATGCCTTCGATGGGCAACGGCGCATCCCGGCGAGAGCGATTGCGCAGCCCCCCGCGCAGGCGCCAGACCTTGGCGGCGATCTGCGCGAAGTTGAGCTCCATCCGACGGCCCAGGTGTTTCGGCACGAAGCTCTGCGCGAGTTGATAGCCAAATCCCAGCATCTGCACGCCGCTGATGCGCTGCATCTCTTCCTCGCGCAGGCCGATGTATACATCGGCGCCGAGCACTTCGCTCACCTCATCGCGCAGAAACTGCCCCATGGTCCGACCGGCCGGCTCAACGCGGCGAAACAACTCACCGGCAATCCAACCGCGGGTGATGGCGTGATACTCACGCTGGTTGTCCGGCCCCGGCCGAAACATTGGCGTTTGTCGCTCGATGATCGCGCCTAAGGCGTTGTCGCGTAGACGCTCGGGGTGCAGGTCGCCGGGCCGCACGGTCTCGCTGAACGCCGCAAGGCCGGACTCGTGCCGCATGAGATCCGCCACCGTGGTGGCGTGCTTGTTGTTGGCCGCATACTCCGGCCAGTAGTCGGCAATGGGTGCGTCGAATTCGAGCCGCCCTTGCTCGGCCAGCATGGCGAGCGCGATGGCTTCCAGGCTCTTTCCGCTGCTGAAGACGTTTACCAGGGAGTCCGCTGAAAACCTCTCATCGTCGATGGCGCTGCCCCACAGATCCACCACGCACGCATCATTTACGTAGATGCACAGCTGAGTGTTGCGTTCGGCCAGGCTTTCCATATTGCGCTCGTAGAGCGCGCGCACCGGCTCATAGCCCGGCGCCACCGTGCCATTGAGTATCACGCGCCTACCGCCTTCCAGATGAAGCCGATGAGCGAACCGAGCACGAAGATGTAGATCGGCGGCATGCTGGCGATGAGCCCCCAGCGCCGCTTGTCCGCCGCCTGGTAGTAACCGTGTGCGTAGAACAGGCGCGCCACCGGCCAGATGATGCCCAGGCCTGCTGCCCACAACGGACTCACCGCGAAGGCAAACAACCACAGGCCCGGCAGAAACAGCACCAGATGCTCCAGCGTGTTCAGGTGCGCACGCACATACCGCTGATACTCTTCCGGGCCGTCGTGGGACGGTGCCGGAACGTTGAATCGACCGCGGGCCATGCCGGCCTTGAAGAGGGTGTAGTAGTACACCAGCAGCGCCAGGGCGCTGACGATGCCCGGGTAGGTCATGTCGATCATCAGGCGGTTACCGTGGAAGTTTGACGGGCGAAGTTACCACAAGCGTTGCCGACTCCGCCCCATCAGCGACGCAGCTTCGATTTCACCCAGGCGCTGAGCTTGATGAAGGGCATCATCATCGGCAGCACCTTGAGCAGCTTCTCGATCTCCCAGTCCACCAGCGCCGCATCAAGCCGCGAGTAAAACTCGTGAAACAACGCCTGCGCGCGCTCCGAAGAGCGGTCGACGGTGTCGATGGTCATGGAGAACATGACCAGAATGACCACCAGGTTCATCTTGTAGGCATTGAGGAACTTTCCGTAGCTGTAGCCGCGCACACCCTGCGCCACCAGCGTGTCGTGGTAGCTGCGCAGCAGCGCCTGCTCTGTAGCGCGGCGGTCTTCGATCGTGATGCTCTGCACCAGCCAGCGAGCCAGATCGTTCACCGGGTCGCCTTTGCCCGCGAGCTGCCAGTCGATCACGCAGAACTCGCCGCCCTCGGCCGAGGGCTCGATGATGTTGTCGGAACGCAGATCACCATGGGTGAGCGAGAACGGGTCCGGCGGTGCCGGCTCCATACGGAACAGCGGCGGCAGCAGGTACACCAGCCGCTTCATTTCAGGATACGCATCGAAACGGCCGGTAGCTTCCATGTCGCGGATGCTCTCCTTGAGCCGCGCCAACCCTTCATCCATGGACATCTCGTTGATGAGCCAGCGCGCCCAGTCGAGTTTCTCCAACGCCGGGCTGTTCCACCACCGGGCATGCAGCCGCGCAAACTGCTCCACCACCTGCCGTGACGTCTCGCGGCTGGTGCCCACCACCTGGTCGCTGGGCACGCCCGGCACCATGTCTTCCAGCAGCATCACGAAGCGCTGCGAGGCTTCGTCGAAATCGCTGTAGTAACAAAGCGGAACACGTATCCCTACAGCGCTGCCGATATCCCGGTAAAAGCCTATCTCGCGCCGGTACAGGTTCTGGTCGCGGGCCATCTCGCGGGTGTCCTCCCGGGCGGCCGCGAATTTGACGATGACCGAGGCCGGAGCGCCTTGCGCCGTTTGCCCGTAGCTGAGCGTGAGCCTGGCCAGCTGACCCATGAAACCCTCGCCAACGCCGATCACCGCACTGTCGAAGCCGGTAATGCGCGCATCACCAAGGTGCGGCGCCATCATCTCCTGCAGCCAGGCCGGGCTCAGGTCGTCTACTGAATGCGGCATGGTAGCAGCCGCTTCGACCTTCTGGTCACGCCGCATCGGGTCGGCCCTGAGCTCGTCGGGGAGGTGGTCATGAAAGTTCAGCGTATTCAGCTCCGGCCGGCCGTCGCCCGCGTGAAAGGTGATCTCTGTGACCGCGGAGTTGTGCATGAGGTACTGGTGGCCGAACGCCGGTGTGGTGTCCATGAGCCGGGCCAGCAGGTGGGCGATGGCGGCACCGTGGCTGACGAAGATGATATTCTCCTGCGGGTGCGCGGCGCGCACCGCCTCGAGCATGTTCGCCATGCGATCAGCAAGCTGTCGCGGCGACTCGCCGTTGTGGCCGCGAAAGTCATCATTGGCGATGGAGTGCTTGGCAAAGCCGAAGTCCTGCAGCTCCTGGTAGGTCACCCCTTCCCAATCGCCGAGAAACCCCTCGATGAGATCGTCGTGGGTATCGAGCGGTATGCCGAGTGATTCGGCGATGTGCTCGGCGGTGTGATGCGCGCGCGACAGCGGGCTTGCGTACACCCGGTGGTACGGTGTCGCCCAGCCTTTGAGCATTTCTGCGGTGGCTTGCGCCTGACGGATGCCACGATCGTTCAGCGGCGACTCGGACTGGCCGTGGGCGATCTGCTCCTGATTGCCTACCGTCTCACCATGGCGAACGAACAGGAACTGCTGCTTGTGCGACATATCTCTCCTCTGCTCCC
>JAUILW010000170.1 GCA_030432795.1 Gammaproteobacteria bacterium | reverse complement strand
TACTCGTCCAGCGTATCGATGAACAGATACTCCCGCTCACGCACGCGACGCACCTGGTTCAGCATCGGATCGTTCTCGGCCGGCAGGCGCAGCAGCCGATAGCCCCCTTCACTGCCGATCTGCGGGTCGTACTCCACGTGGGTGCCAAAGGCATCTGGCACGAACTCGCGCGCAAACTTCATCTCGGCGGTGCGGCGTATACGCAGGACTTCGTCGTCGCCGAGTGACTGCCGGTAGTCCAGCATGTCGTTTGCGAGCGCGCGATACACTGCCTGAAAGGCATCCACGTCCGGCGGCATGGTGTCGTCGTATGCATACTTGCTGGCCAGGGCATGGTATTCCCGCTTGAACCACTCCCTGCCGGTGGCGTCGCTGACCTGCATCTCCAATGTCAGCCGCTCACCGTTCGACTCGATGATTCTGCCGCGTACTGTCACGTCCACCGCATCGGTTGGTCGCGGCACGACGCGCACAGCGCCCCAGTTGCCGCTGCTTTGCAGCATGTTCTTGGCCACATACGGCATGTAGTTGGCCTCAGCGCGCCGCACCTCCGGCTGGATAATGGCCGCCACCTGTTCGTCGTAGTCGTCGGGTACGTTGGCATCGAAGATTGCTACCCCGACATCGAGCAGCTGATCTTCTGAGACCGGCACATCCGTGGTCGCCGGTGGCGTCAGATCCACGGTGCGCACTTCCTGGGTTACGCAGGCGCACAGGAACAGCACCGGCGCCAGGCGGATGCTGCGCATCACTTGCCTTTGTAACGGCGGTATTCTTCCCACAGTTTTTCCTTCAGTTCCGGGTCTGTTTCTGCCATAGCCGCTTCGCGCAGCTGCCGGGCGATTACGTCGTCGTCTCTGGCGTCCGGCAGGTCAGCCGTGCCATCACCGTTGCGCCCGGGCGGCATGGGTGGCACGTTTGCCGCAGGCGGTGCCTCCGGCAGACCGTCTTCTTCAGCGGATGTCGTTGCAGATCCTCCAGGAGAGCCCGCGGCTCCCTGCGGGCGCGGCAGCGGTATCGATACGCTGCCGCTACCGCTGCGCTCGCGGATCGCATCGCGCTCGGCGAGGATTTCGCCATCAAAATCTTCCAACGCCTCATCGAGGGCGCCGCCGCCGGTTTGTTCGTCGCCGCCAACAGATCCGCTGCCGGCCGGAGAAGGTAGATCGACCACCTCCGGAATCTCGTTGCTGGTACTCCAGCCGCCATCGCCGCCGCCTTCTCCACGCCGCCAGCCTTCGTCGCTGCCGCCTTTCTGATCACCGCCTTCCTTGTTGCTGAAATCGCCGTCGTCGCTGCCATCGTCCATCACGCCGCTGCCATTTCCGGAGTCGCCGGGCATGCCAGGGCTTCCGCCGGGCATGCTGCTCTTCGAAGGCAGACCTGAACCGCCGCCAGAGGTGCTACCGCCGCCTGAGGCGCCGCCGCTGGGGCTGCTCGATGGCGAAGATTGCCCGGATGGCGCGCCGGGCGCCCCGGGAGGCGATGGAACCCCAGGAGTGCCGCCTGGCAGTCCGGCAGGGCTGCCGCCTGGCATGCTGGAGGGCGAGGGGAGTCCGGGCAGACCACCACTCGGAGAACCAGGATTGTTTGTTGGCCCCGGTGTGCTGGGGCCAGGGAGAGGGGTGACGGGCGCGCAGCCGGCGACCACCAGCGGCATGAGCAGTATCGACAGCGTCCTGCGGACTTTCGAGGGTGACGTGCGATGCATACCGGCTCCCAAATCGATGCGTGCGTCGATCGCCAGCCTAGAGTGGTGGACCTGAACGAATCCTGACTGCAATTCGCTCATGGCGCTTTCTCCGGTACTGCGTCAGCGTTCGGTGCGGAAGCCTGCAGTGCTTCCGTAACTTCCCCTTTGTCGAGATAGTAGGTGTAAACATGCTCGAAGCGCTGGCCGGAAGCCTCCACCGGCACGCCATCCTCGAGCCGCGGACGGAAGCGTGCGATGCGCATGCTGCGTCGCACCCGGAACACCATGCTTTCGTCTGGCTCGGCAGCTAGCGTGGTCAGATCTTCAACTTCGCCGGCCTGGGACACCCGGAAGCCCAGCGTCACCTTGCCCTGTGCAGCCTCGCCACGCTTGGCCTCGGAGGGTGCCCGCGGGTCCGCCGGGCGAGGGTAGTACAGCAGGTGCGGCTCGGCGAACCGAGCTTGCGCCGCCTCACCGAGCATCTCGTAGACATGCGCGTACAGCGGTTCGTAGCGGCGCTGGTGATCGAAAAGCAGGTACCAGTCTGCAAGGTCGAGATAGGCGTTCGCCTGTGCTACCGGGTCGCTCGCCGGATCTGCATCGAGAATCTTGACGACGCTCGCTAAGGCGCGCTCGCCGCGAGGAAACTGCGCGATGGTTCTGGCACCAGCATCCAGGGAAGGCGTGATTTCATCATCGCTTTCCGAGAACGAAAACGGCGACTCCCCGGTATCCGTACGGCGCAGATAGATCGGAGGGAAACGCTGCAGCTTATAGGTCTGCGCGATGGCTCTTAGCGGCCGGATAGCGTCCGGGTGCTCGCCGCGGCCGTTCTGCTCGAGGATATCCACTGCGTTTTGATACAGCACGCGAGCCGGCAGGATATTGCCACTCGTCATGTACCAGTCTGCAAGCTGGTAGGTGGGTTCGAGCAGCGCCTCATCGCCCGGCTCGAAGCGTCTGAGCTGAAGCTCGTAGGCATATTCGTAACGGTTGTTGGCCTCCGGCAGGTTGCCAAGTTTCATCAGCGCCTGCGCTTCTTTGTACACCACATGCACCTGATTGGGCGTGTGTAAGCCATTGCTGACTCGGTCGATATGCACAGCCCGGGCGTAGAGGTCCACCGCCTTTTCGTACTCCTGCGCCTGCATATGCGCATCACCCAGGAGCGTGAGCGGCTCGATGAGATCCGCATGATAGCGGTGCGTTGCGCGTTCGATCTGAGCGACCCGGGCTTCCAGAACGAGTTTGGCCTGATCCTGCTCGAACGCTTGAATCTGCTGCGCGAGTTCGCTCAGCGATGCGTCACCGTCGCGCCTGAGAGAGTCGCCGACGATGCTCTGTTCCGGCTGCTCGTCTTCGCTACTTGCGGTGATTTCCTCTTGCGGCTGATCGGCGTCAGATGCGGAAGCCTCTGGAGCCTGCTGCTCATCCTGCAAGGGTTCTACGTCGTCAGGTTGCGTACGATCGGGCTCTGACGGCGCCGCAGACGACGCTGGCGACTCCGCGTGGCCGGGTAGCCAGGCGCTTACCAGCAATATGGCAACGAGCATGGATAGAAGACGCATGGGCTTCATGATATCGAGGTTCCCGATCGCATTGGACAACCGCTGAAGCGATCGGTTCGAGTGTGGTTTTGCCGGTCAGGCAAGTCAAGGTAGCATGCGCGCTGCCAACAGACGCGCGGATTCATGGGCGAGCAACAGGCCGACGAGACGCTGAATGCCGAAGGGCTGCGGTGCCCGGAGCCGCTGATGCTTGCACGGAATCAGCTCCGCGCTATGGCATCAGGAACGGTGTTGCACATTCGCGCCACCGATCCGTCCACAGAGCGCGATTTCGACAATCTTTGCCGATTCATGGGGCACGAGATGGTGCGCAAGGACCTGCAAGGCAGCGTGTACGAGTTCTGGATCCGCCGCGCCTGATGCAGGTTGTTCACTACTTCGCCTATGGCTCCAACATGAACCCTGAGCGGGTACGCGAGCGTGGGCTCGATGTCTTACATTGTGAGGGTGCGGCAATCCACGGCTTCGCTTTGCGCTTCGATAAAGTCTCAAAGATCCATCCCGATTGCGCGCACGCCAATATCGTCTTCAGTGCCAGCGGTCTGGTGGAGGGCGTGCTGTACGAGCTGGCCAGCGCGGACGAGATTAGCAAGATGGACCGCTTCGAAAGTGCCCCAGTGAACTATGGCCGGGACGTAGTGATGGTGCACGCGAGCGAGCGCCTCGTACCTGCGTGGACCTACTTCGCCAATCGTCATGCCCGCCGCGAAGGCCTGCTGCCTCCAACTTCCTATATGCGACATCTCCTGGCCGGACGGCCCTATCTCAGCGCTCATTACTTCCAGTGGCTGGAGTCGCATCCATGTGTGGAGCGCTGATGGCGCTGGATCGACGCATTGCCCGCTGTTTCAACGAAACCTTTGCCCGGTCGCACGGCTGCGTGATGGTGGGCGGGGCGCCGGAGCCACGCTACCTGCCTGAAAGGCAGTCGCCGCACCGGGCCATCCTGCGCTACCGGGAAAATTTCGCCGCAAGCGCGCTGCACGAGGCGGCACACTGGTGCATCGCGGGACACCGGCGGCGGTCGATGGTGGACTTCGGGTACTGGTACGCTCCGCCACCGCGCAGCGACGACGTGCAGACACGCTTCGTGGAGGTCGAAGCGCGGGTACAGGCCCTGGAACGATTCTTCAGTCAGCGTATTGGTCTTGAATTCCAGCCAAGCATCGATGATGTGTCGCAGGTGGATGATGCAGCGCTGTCGAGGTTTTCAAGCGCCATAGATCTCGCCGCGGCGCGGATGTGCGCTGCTGGTCTACCGCCTCGTGCACGACACTTTTCCGAAGCGCTGGAGTCAGTGAGCTGGAGAAGGTAGATACCATCGTCATCGGCGCCGGCGTGGTCGGCCTTGCTGCCGCTCGTGCATTGGCCATGCGTGGTCGCGACGTTGTGGTGCTCGAGCGCAATGAAGCCATCGGCATGGAAACCAGCGCGCGAAACTCGGAAGTCATCCACGCAGGGATCTACTACCCAACCGGTTCGCACAAGGCGGCGCTTTGCGTCGAGGGCAAGCACCGGCTCTACGCGTACTGCGCGGAGCATGGTGTCAGCACCCGCCGGTGCGGCAAGCTGATCGTGGCCAGCGACGATGCCCAGATCGATGGGTTGCGTGCCATCCGTGCGCAAGGGTTGGCCAACGGCGCCGGCGAACTGGCATGGCTGGATGCCAAATCGGCGGGCGAGCTCGAGCCGAATGTGCGTTGCGTCGCTGCGGTGTACTCCGAAACCACGGGCATCATCGATTCCCATGCCTATATGCTGGCCCTGCAGGGCGACCTGGAAGCACACCGCGGCACGGTTGCCACCCACACGACGGTGCGCGCGCTGAACGTGGCGGGAAACACCTTGAGGGTTTGCACGGATGATCTCGAGCTGTTGGCGGACCACGTGGTCAATGCTGCCGGCCTCGAGGCGCCAGGTATCGCCAGGCAGGCTGGGTGTGACGTGCACGCCTTCTATGCCCGCGGGCGCTACTACACGTATACAGGGACGTCGCCATTCAATCGTCTGGTGTATCCGGTACCGGAGCCCGGCGGGCTGGGCGTGCACGTGACCCTGGACCTGGGCGGAGGCGCCCGCTTCGGGCCGGACGTCGAGTGGATCGACGACATCGACTACGGTTTCGACGAAAGCGCGCTGCCGCGATTCGCCGAGGCCATCCGCGGCTACTATCCCGATCTCGACGACCGTCGCCTCCAGCCGGGATACACGGGCATCCGACCGAAGATCTCCGGTCCGGGCGAACCGGCGGCGGATTTTCGTATCGACGGTCCCGAGCAGCACGGCATCGCCGGACTGGTGCATCTGCTTGGTATCGAGTCTCCGGGACTGACCGCATCGCTCGCCATCGGCGAACGGGTTGCCGAGGCGCTGGCGTGCTGAAGGTAGGCGTGCTCGTCAATCCGGTGGCAGGCATCGGAGGAGCCGTCGGCCTGAAGGGGAGCGACGGTAGCGATATCCAGGCGGAAGCCCGCCGCCGTGGTGGTCGACCACGCGGCGCTGATCGCTTACTGGCGCTCTTTGCGACGTCGCCGGATCTGGCCACACGCATGCGCTGGTTTGCGGGCGGCGGGGCGATGGGTGCGGATGTGCTCGCGGAAGCTGGTGTGGAATGCGAGTCACTTCATGAACCCGGCACCGATACATCCTCCGCCGACACACAGGCAGTAGCCCGCCGCATGCGCGATCGAGGCGTGGATCTCATCCTCTTCTTCGGGGGAGACGGTACCGCGCGCGACATTCTCGACGCCGTGCAGGACAGCGTGCCGGTGCTCGGTGTGCCCAGCGGCGTGAAGATGCACAGCGGCGTGTTCGCCACCTCACCACGCGCCGCGGCAGAGGTGCTGGGGCGTCTCGCCGATGGCGGTCTGGTGGCCGCCCGCCTCGCGGATGTGCGCGACGTGGACGAGGCCGCTCTGCGTGACGGCCGTACCGGCAGCCGCTTCTATGGCGAGCTGCGTGTTCCGGAGCTTGCCGGATTCGTGCAGCACACCAAAGTCAGCGGCAGGGAAGACGAGGGTCTGGCGGTCGAGGAAGTGGTGCAGGGGGTGCTGGCGGAATTCGAGGCGTGCACCTCCCCGCTCGTGTTTGGACCAGGCGGCACGCTGCTCGCGGTAAAAGAGGCATTTGGTTGCAGCGGCACGTTGCTCGGCTTCGATGTGCGCATGGCGGATGGAACCTGGCAGCTTGATGTCACCAGCCACATGCTGGAAGCACTCGAGCAGGCGAAACTGCTGCTCGGATTCGGTGGCGGCCAGGGCATATTGATCGGCCGCGGCAACCAGCAGTTGACGCCAACATTTTTGCACACGCTCACGCCTGCGCAGGATGTTTGCATACTGGCCACCCGCAGCAAGATAGCGAGCCTCGAAGGGCGATCACTGCTGCTCGATACTGGAGATGCTGCGCTGGACGAGGCCTGGGCAGGGCTCTGGGAAGTGCTGGTCGGCTACGATGATCGTTTGTTCTATCAGGTGACACATGCTTGATGCCGATGCCCTCGTAGCGCTGTGTGTACAGCGCTACGCGCCCACCACGGTGGATGCGCGCCGAATTCTACATGGTCGTGGCCATACATTTCCTGGCTTTGAGCAGGTCACGGTAGACCACTTTCCGCCGTATCTTGTGGTTGGTCTTTTTCGCGAAGCGGCGCGGCTGCCAGATGAGGCGCTACAGCGTCTGGCAGACGCGCTGGCGCAAGCCCTCGATGGATTGCAGGGCATCGCTATCCAGCGACGGGACGGG
>JAUILW010000940.1 GCA_030432795.1 Gammaproteobacteria bacterium | reverse complement strand
GCGCTCGCCTTGGTAGCCTCGTTGACGAACACCATCATCTCGGAGATGGCGGTGTTGAACTTCAGGCTCTCTACCGCTTCAGCCACCTTCTTGATGGCGCTGTGCAATGCCCGCTCGAGCTCCGGCACATCCACCGCAGCATCGGTAAGGCGGCCTTCCTCATCCTCGGCCAGGCGCCAGACCCGGTCGAGAAAACGGCGACATCCGGCAACACCGGTAGTCTCCCAGTCGCCGCCATCTTCCAGCGGGCTCATGAAGAGCTCATAGAGCCTCAGAGAGTCGGCGCCGTAGGCCTCACACATGTCCACCGGGTTGACGACGTTGCCTTTGGATTTGGACATCTTCTCGCGCCGCGTGAACACCGGCGTGCCGTCTTTCGCAAACCAGGCGCCGTCACGTTCCTCCACCTCGTCGCGGGTGTAGTACTTACCGCGTTCGTCTCGATAGGAGGTGCCGTGAATCATGCCCTGGTTGAACAGGCGCTGGAACGGCTCGCGCGTAGACACCAGCCCCAGGTCGTGCAATACGTGGTGCCAGAAGCGGGAATACAGCAGATGTAACGTGGCATGCTCGGCGCCGCCCACGTAGAGATCCACCGGCATCCAATACTTCTCTTCCTCCGGATCCCAAGCGGCCTGGTCATTGTGGGGGTCGATGAAGCGCAGGTAGTACCAGCACGACCCCGCCCACTGCGGCATGGTGTTGGTTTCACGCAACGCCGCCTCGCCGGTGGTCGAATCGGTGGTCTGCAGCCACTCCTGCGCCCGTGCCAGCGGCGGTTGCCCGTCTTCCGTGGGACGGTACTCGTCGAGATCCGGCAATGTGACCGGCAAGGCGCTTTCGGGCACCGGGCGCACTTCACCATCGACGTGCACCACCGGCACCGGTTCGCCCCAGTAGCGCTGGCGGGAAAACAGCCAGTCGCGCAAGCGATAGGTAATCGTGCCTTCACCATGGCCATGCTCGGCCAGCCACTCGATCACCCGGCGCTTGGCATCGGCGATATCCAACCCATCGAGGAAGCCGGACCGCACATGCTCGCCATCGCCTGTGTAGGCGGCCTGCGAAACATCGCCGCCAAGCACCACTTCCACCACCGGCAGGTCGAAAGCACGCGCAAAAGCGTAGTCCCGTTCATCGTGCGCCGGACAGGCGAACACAGCACCCGTGCCGTAGGAGGCGAGGACGTAATCCGCGATCCAGATGGGAACGCGCTCTCCGTTCACTGGATTGATGGCGTAAGCGCCGGTGGCAACGCCGGTCTTCGGCGCATCTGCCGCGTCGCTGGTACGGTCGCGATCGCTGCGCATGG
>JAUILW010000939.1 GCA_030432795.1 Gammaproteobacteria bacterium | reverse complement strand
ATGACCGCGACCTTGTCCGGGTAGACCGCGGCCGAGCGACGAAGAAAGGACAGCGGCGTCAGCGCGGCGTGGTTGGCGGCGCGGCGCGGCAGGTCGGTTTCGAACAGGGCCACGCGCTGCGACGCGGACGGATCGACGGGCCCGCTCACCGGCGTCCACCCGTGGCGTCCGCAAGGCGATGAACTGACCCTACCCATGGTCGCGCAGCTTTGGTATATTGGTTCCGCATTGGTTCTGCTCAATTCATTCCACAGGGGACCACGAAGATACCATGAGCGCAGAGCTACTACTACACGCACTGCAGGAGAAACTGGACTCCGGGGACTGGCAATCCGGCGCCCGGCTGCCCACCGAACGAGAGCTCGCGCAACGCTACGGCGTCGGTCGAAACACCGTGCGGCGGGTGCTCGGGAACCTGGAGAGCCGCGGGCTGATCGTGCGTCATGTCGGCCGCGGCACCTTCGTCGCCGACAACCTCACCGCCGATGCCCGCACCGGCGTCGACGTCAGCGTGGTCAACCCGGAGGAGATGATGGAAGCCCGCCTGCTGATCGAACCGCTGCTGGCTCGGCTGGTCGTCGCACGCGCCTCCATCGCCGAGCTCGATGCCATACGCACGCTGGTAATGCGCGGTGGCGAGGCCCGTTCCATGGCCGAGTTCGAACAGTGGGACAACCGCTTTCACCGTGCCATTGCCCGCGCCAGCAAGAACCAGTACCTGATCGGCATCGTCGAGGGCATGCATCGCATCCGCCGCTCCGACGAATGGGGCGCACTGCGTCGCCGCGGGCTCACCGACGACCGTCGCCGCGCCTACCAGGCCGACCACGAGCGCATCGTCGAAGCCTTCTGTGCACGCGATGCGGAGCAGGCAAGACAGGCCATCGTGCACCACCTGTCCCGGGTCAAGGGCAACCTGCTGGTCGACTGACGGCAGGCCGCTCCGGACACCTCCGCGAACGCTTTGACTCGTCTTCGAGGCTGTGCCTATAATGGTTCCATAATTGCGAACCATTATAGTTGATTGGTTCTCATGCAACCGCTTTTCGGGATGGGACAGGTTCAGATGCAGCTTACGAGGCCGGAAATCGTCGGCACCTTTGGCGCGGTATCGTCGTCGCACTGGATCGCCAGTTCCTGCGCCATGCGCATCCTGGAACGCGGCGGCAATGCCTTCGACGCGGCAGTGGCCGGGGGCTTCGTGCTGCAGGTGGTGGCGCCGCACCTGAACGGCCCCGCCGGCGACGTGGCCATCCTGCTGCACCGCGCCGACAACGGCGAGACGCTGTCGGTGTGTGGCCAGGGCCCGGTGC
>JAUILW010000169.1 GCA_030432795.1 Gammaproteobacteria bacterium | reverse complement strand
GCGTTATACCCCCTGCGCCGTGCCCGCGGCGAAAGGGTGAACCGCATCACGCAACTTCTGCCGCGCCTTTCCTATTCTTCCCCTATCGGGCCCAGAGTGGGTTAAGGCGTACAGGCTGAAGCATGGAAGCACTGCGCGGTGCGATTGGCGGAGCATCACAACTTCTGCTGATCTGGCAAGGCCGGGAAATCATCGTTGAAGAAGGCGGGCTCATCGTCGGGCGTGGCTATGGTGCAGACCTGCGGCTGCGTCCGGGTTGCGTGTCGCGCATCCATGCGCAGCTTGCCCTGAATAGCCGCAGCGGCCAGTTCGAACTCATCGATCGGTCCACCAACGGCACCTACCTGCAGACGGAAGATGGTCACGTTCGCCTGGTGCACCGGCAACGCGTGCCACTGTGGGGCGAAGGCATAGTCAGTTTTGGCGAGCCGCTCACCGAGGAGCGTGCGGTGCGGTTCAAGCATGTCTGAAGCCATTGCACCAACGCAGCCGGCGCGTCCCTACCGTTGGGTGAGTGCCCACGCCACGCACAAGGGTAACGTACGTAAGGTCAATGAGGACGCTGTGCTGGCCTGTCCGGAGCGGGGGCTCTGGGCGGTGGCCGACGGCATGGGTGGCCACGAGGCTGGTGACTATGCGAGTACCGCCATCGTCGATGCGCTGGCGCGTGTGGCGGCACCGGGCGATCTGGCAGCCCGTGTCGATGCAGTGGAAGACACGCTCCTCGACGTCAACGATGCCCTGCGGCGCTACGCCGAAGTCAGATTCAACGGCGAAACTGTGGGTAGCACCGTCGTCGCCATGATGGCGCTCGACACCCTTGGCGTGGTCCTTTGGGCTGGTGACAGCCGGCTGTACAGGTTGCGCGCCGGCGAGCTCGAACAGATTACGCGGGATCACAACCCCATCGCTGACCTCCTAGACGCGGGCGCCGTCAGTGAGGAGGAGGCGATGAACGCCAACACCAACATCGTTACCCGAGCCGTCGGCGGACAGGGACCTCTGCATCTGGACATCGTGGTGTTCGACGTGGAGCCCAATGACCGTTACGTCTTGTGCACAGACGGTCTGTACCGCGAGCTCGCCAGCAAAGAGCTGGCCGATTGCTTGCGTCTGGATGTTTCCGCCGCATCCGAACGGGCACTGCGCAACTGCCTTGCCGGAGCCGCCCAGGATAACGTCTCCTTCGTCTTTGCCCACCCCTGCGAGGAGCAGCGCCAGTGAGCGGCGACGACGCCACCGTTCTACGGGCCAAGAGCCGCACCGGCAGCACGGGAGGATCCGGCGAGGCTGCGCCCACGCCGCGCGTACTGAAGTCGCGCTTTGTGCTGGACGAAAAGCTCGGCTCCGGCGGAATGGGAACCGTTTACCGCGCCAAGGATCTGCGCAAGGTCGAAGCGCGCGACCGATTTCCGTACGTCGCCATCAAAGTGCTCAACAGCGATGTGCGCGAGCACCCGGAGGCGTTCATATCTCTAGAACGCGAAGCGTCCAAATCCCAGCAGCTGGCGCATCCCAACATCGTCTCGATCTTCGACTTCGACAAGGACGGCAATGTGCCGTTCATCACCATGGAGCTGTTGCAGGGACGAGAGCTGGCGGATCTGCTGCATGCATATCCCAACGGTCTGCCGGACGATCTCGCACGCAAAGTGATTCGTGGTTTGTGCGATGGGCTGCGCTATGCACACGACAACGGTGTGGTTCACGCTGACTTCAAGCCCGGCAATGTTTTTGTCACCTCTCAGGACGTGGCAAAGATACTGGACTTTGGCATCGCCCGAGCGGTGCAGGTGCGCCCTGATCATGGCGAGGACACCGTCTTCGACCCGGCGCGCATGGCAGCGCTCACGCCGGTCTATGCGAGCCTGGAGATGATTCGCGGCGATAACCCGGAGCAGCGAGACGACATCTACTCTCTGGGCATCGTCATCTACATGGTGTTGACGGGTCATCATCCGTACGGCCGCTTGTCAGCGGACGAAGCGTTGGCGGAGGGGCTCGAGCCGGAGCGGCCCAAACAGCTGGGCATGCGGCAATGGCGCGTTTTGTCCAAAGCCCTGTCGTTCTACCGGCAGAACCGGCCGCAGAGTGTTGCGGAATTGGAACAGGCGTTTTTCGGGCGTACGCAATGGCGCAGCCGGGCGCTGGCCGCTGCCGGGGTGCTGCTGGCGGTTTTTGCCGGCTCGTTTGCAGTGATCGAAGGTGCGCAGATAGACGAGGTGAAGGCCGAAGTACGTCAGACCACGTTGCTGGACGCACAGGCAGCCAGGGTAAGTGGCCATCTGACCGAGGACCAGCTCGATGCGGAAACGCTGAAGGCCATTGCCGATGAGCTGGATCGGCTTCGCGCGCTCGATACCCAGGGAGCCTACCATCCAGCGCTGCGCAAGCAGTTTGGACAGCGTATCGAGCAAGCCCTGGCTGCTGCGGCGAGCTGGCCGGATACCACAGACCTCTACGAAGCGCGTCGTCAGATTGCGGCTTCCCCTTCTGCAGACGCCTTGCTGCGAGTCGCCGCGGAGGCAGAGTTTGCCCGCTTGTCCAGCCGATTGTCAGCGGCGGAACAAGGTGTCAACGATGCGCACACCGACACGGTGAAAGCGCTCCTGGCCCTTGAGGCGCAGCTTGCCGGATGGCCCGGTGTGCTCGATCTGGCGCCTAGGCTGCAGGCACTGGGCCATCAGCTCGGCGAGCGTGCGCTGGTTGTCGCGCGTGCCGGTAAGCTTTCGCGTGCCAACGACCTGCTGGTGCTGGCGGAGCCGCTGGCTCCGCAAGCCGAACGGCTGCAGGCGCTGCACGGCCTGGCGGAAGCGGAGGCGGCACAGGCGCAGGCTGCCCAGAGACAGGCACGTGAAGCGCGGGAGCTTGCGGCGGCAGAGGAAGTCTTCGAAGCAGGATGTCTGCGGCTGGACCTGACGGCCCTCGAGGCGCCGCGCAGTGCCGGTGCGCGCCGCTACGTCGATGCGGCGCTCAGCGATTGTGTGCAGCGTCTCGGCCGTGTGGATGCGCAGCAGGCTCGGCTCTTGCAACGCGATGCCCTGGCGCGCTTCGGTACCTTGCCGAGGGTAGAGGCGATCGATCTCGATCCTTGCCGGGTGGTGGCGCTACCGCGTGAAGCGCCGCAATGTCGCGACGCGATTGCTGGTGGTGGAACGTTGATGCTCACCGTAGTCCCAGCGGCGGATGGTAAGCGGGAACTGGCGGTTACGCCGGAGATCTCCGGTGCTGAATTCCTGCCGTTTTGTGCCGCTGTCGGGCTCGACTGTGCCGACCAGGATGCAGAGCTTCCGGTTACAGGTCTCGATGCGCAGACGGTGGAACGCTACGCGCGGTGGCTGTCCGAGACGACAGGTTTCGCGTACCGCTTGCCCCAGGATGAGGAGTGGGCGCTCTTCGCTGCGGCGCAGAATCCAGGCACGGTCAATTGCGGCGCGCGCCTTCTGGGCGGCAAGCGGCTGCTCAAAACCACCGCCGGTGAGGCCAACAGCCTCGGTTTGCACCACGTGCTCGGCAACGTGGCGGAGATCGTGCGCGGCGACGCCGGATACTACGCGGTCGGTGGCAGCATTGCGGACGCTGGGAAGTGCGCAGCGGCGTCCCGTGTGGCACTGGATGCCGCAGCCCGTGAACACGTGGGCTTTCGACTGCTGAGGGAATTGTCATGAAGTTGATGACACTGCCGCCGGAATCCCAGCGGCTGAGGCGCATTGCGCGGGCGCATGCAGCGGGCGAATTCTCGCGGTCAGAGTACCGTCAGGCCCGGCGCGTGCTTCTGGAGGAGCTTGCCCGCAACGGCTCCTCGACGCTGGAAGACACCTTCCGCCGGAGCGCGCACACGGCTCGACGCGGTGAGGCGGGTGCCCCTGTACTGGAAGTGACTCGGGGCGAGGTAACTGCGCCGCGCAGCCGCCACTCGCCGTTTCGGTGGTTTGTCGGTGTGTTGGGATTCCTGATCGGACTGATGTGGCTGATCCCAGCCCTGGGCTGAGCCTTTGCGGCTTCCTCTGAGTGTTATGCACACCTGGCGATCCGGACGGAATGTCGCTTCTGGATCGCAGTGAACCTCACGAAAGGTCGCGAAAATAGATCCTATGTTATTGAATATAAACAACTAATATTGTTTTTCTCTGCTGCCGCCCTCCATTTGGGGTCCGAGCGAGAATGCGTAGTTCGCAGTTCCCGAACAAGTTATCCTCATACTTATCCACAAGCTGAGCAGATCCGCAGCAGCGCCGCGGCGAAGGGTTGATACGCGCTGCGTGATCGGGAGTTTAGGTGCGGCCCGTCGAGACATCGTCATGAAACGCCTGTGCATATTGCAGACTGACTCCGTGCTGCCCGAGTTTCAAGGAGCGCACGGTGACTACCCGGACATGTTCCGGCGCTTGCTGGCAGACGCCGACGCCGAGATCGTGGTGGACGATGTGCGGGAGGGACCGCCCGAGGCGGCTTCGGACGCCTACGTCATCACCGGCAGCAGGCACAGCGTCTATGAAGATCTGCCTTGGTTGCCGCCGTTTGTCGCCTTTCTACGGGCGGAGATCGATCGCGGTGCACCGGTGATCGGCATCTGTTTTGGTCACCAGCTCATCGCCCACTTTTTTGGCGGCGAGGTGCGTGCAGCCGAAGCGGGTTGGGCGGTTGGGGTGCACCGTGCCGAAGTCACCACCCCGCAGCCCTGGATGCAGCCTTCCGCGCCGGCTTTCCGCATCCTGTCCAGCCACCAGGACCAGGTGATGCGTTTGCCCCAGGGCGCGCAGTGCATCGCCAGCACCCCGTTCTGCCCCGTGTCTGGCTTTGTCATGGGTGCGAACGTACTCGGCCTGCAGGGCCATCCGGAGTTCCAGGCGGGTTACGCGCGAACGCTGATGAATCATCGCCGCGAGCTGCTGGGGGAGCAGACTTACGAAACCGGCATCGCTTCGCTGGAGACAGCGCTGGACGACGATCTGGTAGCCGGATGGATGTTGCGATTCCTGGGTTTTTCCGCGCAAAGCGCTGCAGCCGGAGCAATTGCGGCGGGGAATAGGGATGGCGAATAAGGAGCCAACCCGTTTTGATCATTTCCGTCAGCGCGCGGGTAAGCTGGTAGCGGACCGCGACAAGATCCGCACGCTGGTGGAGGAAGCAGGCGAAAAGCTCGATCGCACCGGCGGCTGGAGCGCGCGGTTCCGGGCGGTGCGCGAGGAGTTGGCGCTGCTGATCGATCTGCTTGGCGCATACTACCGGGGCGAGTACACCGATATCTCCAAGCGCACGCTGGTGACGATCGCCGCCGGTGTGCTGTACTTTCTCATGCCGCTGGACGTGATCCCCGACTTTCTCCTCGGCTTCGGTCTGGCGGACGACGCGGCGGTGATCGCCTACGTTGTAGGTGCTGTTCGCGGCGAGATCGAGGCGTACCGCGCCTACCTAAACAACAGGAATGGTCAGTGATGCTCTCGGTTCGTCGTCTTGTTTTTCTACTCGTCCTCTGCACGGTGGCGTCGGGTTGCACGGTTAAATTTGCCTACAACAACATCGATCGGCTGGTGCGTTGGCAGGTCGCGGACTATGTGGATCTCGATGACGCTCAGGCGGCCTACCTCGACGCGGAGCTGGCGCGGCTGTTGTACTGGCACCGTTCCTCACATCTGCCCCTCTACGCCCAGCGAGCGCAGCTGCTTGCGAACGAGCTCGATGAGACGATGGGTGTGGGTGAAGTACGCCTTCTTTTCGAAGACGCCATCGTTTGGGCGGATGAGATTGAAGCCCGCAGCATGCCCATGGTCATCGAACTCATGGCTTCGCTGTCGGAGGCGCAGGTTGCTGGTTTGCCGGAAGCATTTGCACGCAGCAACGCAGAGTTTGCCGAAGATGAGCTGTCGATGACCCTCAGCGAGGCACAAGACGAGTGGCGGGAGCGCGTGGAAGGTGGCATGAAGTACTTCGCCGGCCGTCTCAGCCGCGCGCAGCGTGACTACATTGCCACCCAATCAGTACGCTATCAGCCGGAGTTTGTCCTTTGGGCCGCGTATCGCGAGCGCTGGCAGGCGGCACTGTTGCAGGCGCTGGCCGGCCGGGACGACGTGGACGCGTTTGCTGCGAGCTATCGCCGGCTGGTAGAAGAACGGGAACGATTCTGGGGTGAAGAGTTCACGCGCGCGACTCGGGCGAACGAAGCGCTCAGTCTGGAGGTGCTGCATGGTTTGCTGGCGAAACTGGATGATCGGCAGACGGCGCGCTTTCAGGAGCGGTTGCTGACGCTGGCGGAAGACTTTCGCGACCTGGCCGCGAATGCTGAGGTACCCGCCGAAGCTGCCGCCTGCCTGGTAAGTTGCTGAGGCCGGTCAGAAAGCCTCCTGCCAGTGACGCGTAACCTCGCCGTCACGAACCTCGAAAACGTGTCGTACCTGGCTTGAGCTATGCCACTGAAAGGCTGCCAATGGCAGGAAATGCGCCCGGTGTGAGCGGCTGGCCCGTGCGTCGTACACCCACAGCTGCGTTCCGGCACTCGGGTGGCCGATGCTGCTGGGTGGCCCAAGGCGTTCTGTCAGAGTATCGATGGACAAGGTGCCGGTACCCAGCGACTCGAGCAGCGTCTGATCTGGCTCGTAGCCCATGGTTTCGCTGGTGCGTTGGTAACCTATGCAGCCGCTCAGCATGGTAACGGCTGCAATCAACAAGATGGCTCGGGACATGTTGGCTCCTGTGCGTGTCCCGCGCGCTCGTCTTGGCTTCGCTTAGCGCTCGTCTAGGACCAGCCAGGCTACCAGGTAAACAGCGATAGCGATCTTGGTGAAGAACAGCGCGGCGATGGCAGCGCCCACGCGCAGAACCGCCACGTCAATGTTGCAGACGTCGGCGAGCCCGGCGCAGACACCGGCGATCCAACCTTCCCGCTTGTTCAGATGCAGACGGTTGCGAACGCTCTCGAGCGTGCGATGACTCATGGTTGTTGTCCTCCTTATCGGCTGGATACTTCGGAGCTGAAGTGCTCAGCTGGGTGTGGGTCGGCGTGCGTGTCGGCGTGCGTGTCGGCGT
>JAUILW010000168.1 GCA_030432795.1 Gammaproteobacteria bacterium | reverse complement strand
GCACCTGCAGGGTGATTTCTCCTTCCTCGGTGAACTTGATGGCGTTGGATAGCAGATTCACCAGCACCTGGCGCAGGCGCTGTACGTCGCCGCGCGCGAATCCGCCATGCTTGGGCGGCAGGTCCAGCACTACTTCGAGATTTTTCTGCGCGGCGATGGGCGAGACGATATCTAACGCGTCCGCCACGCATTGCTCCACATCGAAGGCCTGACTTTCGAGCTCGATCTGCCCTGCTTCGATCTTCGAGAAGTCGAGGATTTCGTTGATGATGGTGAGCAACGCCTCGCCGCTGGAGCGGATGGTCTCCACGTAGCTGGTTTGCTCCGCGTTCAGCCTGGTGGCCAGTAGCAGTGACGTCATACCAATGACGCCGTTCATCGGCGTGCGGATCTCGTGGCTCATGTTGGCGAGAAACCGCGTGCGCACTTCCATGGCAGACTCGGCGATGTCGCGGGCGCGCTCCAGCGCTTCGGTATGCTCATGCAGTTCGGTGACATCTGAAATGCGCATGACCGCGAGGTCCGCGTGTTCGCCGGTCAGACGGGCGACATTGGTAGCGCCCCAGAAGCTTCCGCCGGAGGCGGTGCGGTAGAGCAGCGTCTGGTTGATGTGCCCACCGTCTGCCAGCTGCTCTGTGACGCTTGCCATGTCGGCGTCGGCGAACGCCTGACGTACGAGAGATTGCAGTGTGTCGAGGTCGCTCGTTTCGAACAGCCGCTCGGCGTTGCTGTTCATCGCTTCAACGCCGGTTGAGACGTGCCCCCAGGTCAGTGCATCGGCCGAGCGTTCGAACATCGCCCTGGTAATAGCGGCTGTCCGGTTTACCCGGTTGCGGCTGCGTATGGTGTAGACCATGGCGAACGACATGAACGTGGCCAGCACCAGGGTAATGACTGCAAATGTGTTCGGCGGGAATTTGGGCGTCTGCACAGCATAGGCAGCACTGATGAAACCTGCCGCGCACATCGCCGCCCAGAGTACAGCCAGGGAAGACTTGTGGTACATGAGGCCGCCGCAAATAACGGCTGTCATGGCGCCGATCACCTCGCGGGTGCCGAGGCTGGAATCGTAGATAGCCAGAGAAAAGTAGGCGGCGATGCTGATGCCGATGACCAGCACCCCTTCGCCGATGTAGCGGCGTGCGGACGCAACCGCATAGGTAATGCCGGCCCAGGCCAGCAGCGCCACGGCAACGGCAAAGCGGTAGACCGACAGGTCCATGCTGCCTGGGGGCACTTCGATCATCACACCTGCGGAGACGAAGGCGACAGCGCCGATCAGCGCCGTCGCCCAATAGATGGCCAGGTGATTGTAGTTCCTGCTTTCCACGCCACATGCCGGAGGGTGCTCAAGCGAAGTGTAGACGGGCTTGCCATTCCTGCCGGAGCATCGGAGGATGCCAATCTTGGAACAATCTACAGTTTTGGGGGGTTTAAATGGGGCAATCAGTCTGGAGGCAAACAGTATGAGTGTGGCAACCGCGCAGTGGGCTGAGGCAGAACCAGACGCCATCGCCTTGTGCGATGAGCGCATCGACATCACCTGGAACGCGCTGGATGAGACCATCAACCGCGCGACCAATGCGCTGTTGGATCTGAATTTGCCTGCAGGCAGCCGCGTGGCGGTGTTTGCGGAGAATGCCGCCGAGGGCGTAATCGGCCACCTGGCCGGTATTCATGCAGGCATCTCCACGGTGCCCGTGAATTTTCACCTCACCGCCGGAGAGCTTCAGTACATTCTCGAGGACTCCGGTGCTGCGGTGGTGTTTGTCGGTCCGGAAACGGTGGAACGCGGTCTGGAAGCGGCAGCAGATGCCGGCGTTGCCCATGTGGTGGGCTGGCGCTGCGAACCGGCAGCCGGCTTGACCCTGTGGGATGACTTCGTTGCATCGGGCAGCGCCGATGAGCCACCAGCGGACGCGCAGCCGCAGCCGTTCCTGCACTACACATCCGGTACCACGGGGCGGCCCAAGGGCACACAGACCCCGCCCACCATGTTTGCCGGCGGCGACAGCATCGCCCACCACTTCCAGATCGTGCGCGACAACCCGCGACTGGGTGGTCGTGGGGTGTCGATGATCGTCAGCCCCATGTATCACACGGGGCCGCTTGGCAGCGTGCGTGCGGTGGCAGTCGGCAGCTCGTTGGTGGTGCTTGGCCGGTTCAATGGAGAGAAGGTGCTCGAGGCCATTGAGCGCTACAAGGTTACATCGACGCTGATGGTGCCCACCCACTTTCAGCGCCTGTTGGCGCTGCCTGAGGAGGTGCGCAGCCGCTATGACGTGTCGAGCATGCAGCTCATCAGCCATACGGGCGCTGCCTGTCCAGTGGAGGTGAAGCGGGCGATGATCGAGTGGTTTGGTCCAGTGCTGTTCGAGGCCTATGGCGCCACCGAAGCGGGCAGCACCAACGCCATCACCTCCGAAGAGTGGCTGGCGCATCCGGGCTCCGTCGGCAAAACGCTGCCACCGTTCGAATGCCTGATACTCGATGAAGATGGCAATCCGCTGCCTGCGGGCCAGTCCGGCGAGATCTATTTCCGCGATACCACCGGCCGCGGCATCATCTACCACAACGATGAAGAGAAGACCCGTGCGGCGCATCGTGAGCCGGGCGTGTTCACCCTGGGTGAGATCGGCTATCTGGATGATGAGGGCTATCTGTTCATCACCGACCGCTCCTCCGACATGGTGGTGAGCGGTGGCGTCAATATCTACCCGGCAGAAACCGAAGCTGTGCTCATCGATCACCCCGCCATTGCCGACTGTGCTGTCATCGGCGTGCCGAACGCAGAGATGGGCGAAGAGCTGAAAGCGCTGGTGATCCTCGCCGAGGGTGCAGCGCCACCGGATCATGCGGAACTCGATGCCTTCTGCCGCGAACGGCTCGCTGGATACAAGTGCCCGCGCAGCTACGATGTGGTTCAAGACATCGGCCGCAACGCCATGGGCAAGGTGAACAAGCGCACGCTGCGAGCGCCGTACTGGCCCACCGAGCGCAGCATCGGCTAGTGGAGTTCTTCCCCAACTTTCCGGCGGGGGAGAATCCGCCGCCGGACCTGTGGGCCCGGGAGATGGAGGCGCAGGGCTGGCATGGGATCTGCGCCAGCGATCACTTCTGGGTGGGCCCAACCCGATATCCGCATGTCTTCGTTTCCGCAACGCAAATGGCCATGGCCACGAGCCGCGTCACCATCACCACGTCGTTCGCCAACAACCTGTTCCGTTCGCCGGTGGAGTTCGCACAGGCCGCACTTTCGTTGCAGCGCGCCGCTGCCGGTCGCTTCGAAGCCGGGCTCGGTGCGGGTTGGGCGGAAGACGAGATGCAGGCCATCGGCGCTGCCTACCCGGACGGGCCGACGCGGGTGTCCATGTACGTAGAAGCGCTGACCATCGTGCGATCGCTGCTGAAAACAGGGCAATGCACATTCAAGGGGCGCCACTACCAGGTCCACATCGATGGCGAACGTGGGCTTACGCCGCTTGGCGAGCCGCCGCCACCGCTGGTTGCATCTGCCGGTGGCCCACGCAGCATCCGTGAGGTGACGCCGCTGGTGGATCGCGTGGAGATCAAGGCCAGCGCGCGCGCTACACGGGTTGGGCATCTGGACTTTGCCATCATGGCGAGCGTCACCGAGGATGAAGTGCGCGGCAACGTCGAGCGTGTGCGTAGCATTCGACCAGACGTCCCCATCGGTATCTTTCTCCTCGTTGGTACCGGCGAGGATCCGCGTGTGGCCATGCTGCGCGAAGGCCTCGCGGGCAGCTATCTCGGACGCTTTCTCGGCGAACCTGCGGCGGTGGCGGAGGCGCTCAAAGCGCTGGAAGCGCTTGGTATCGACCGCGTGCAGCTCACCGAACTCGCGCCTGGAACGGTTGCGAGCCTTGCACCGCACTTACTGTAGAGAATCATTCACATGAGCCAGGCCGTCAGCTTCAAGGATTTCACGGAGATCACCCGGCGGGTGTATGAGTATGCCTACGGCATCGATAACCGCGACTGGGAGCTGTACCGCTCGATCTTCGACGACGTGGTGGCGATGAATTTTCACAGCTACAACGGTGAGCCGGAGCGCAGCATGCAGGCGGATGAATGGGTATCCGGCTGCCGAGTCGTGTTTACCGGCCTTGATGCCACCCAGCACGTCATGACTAACCCGCTGGTAGATGTGGCCGGCGATCACGCACGCTGCCGCATGTACATGAAGGCAGAGCACTTCCTGCTCACTGATCAGGGCGACTCCGGCTACGCGCTCGGCGGCTACTACGACGACCGTCTGGTACGCACCCCGTCCGGCTGGAAGATCGAAGCCGTCACGCTGCATGTGAGATGGCACCGGGGTAACAGGCAGATCATGGACATGGCCGCTCGGCGCGGCGTGGAGCGGCTGGCCGCTTCGTAGCCTGGGCATTCAGCCGTCGAGCATGGCCAGCGCCTTATTCGCCTTGGCCCGCCAGCTGGCGCTGTGGTCCCATCTGGCAGCACGCCTGAGTTGCGATCGAGCCCCCTCCGGGCGGCCAGCCAGGCGGTAAGCCTCGCCCAGAAACAGGCTCACGCGTGGCGCCCAGGGCGCCTGTGCGTGCGCTTGTTCCAGGTGCTGCATGGCGAGGCCGAGTTCGCCCAACAGAAAGTACGCCACGCCGAGCCCGAATCGCACGTCGGGCCGCGTTTCGTGTTCGATCAGCAGGTGCTGATAGATCCGCACGGCTGAACGCCACTGGCTTCTGCAGGAGACTGCCTGCTTGCAGCCTTCCACCATAGAGCCGGCAAGCAGCACCTGGGCCAGTGGATCCGCATCGTTGTGCTTCAGTGCCTTTGCGGCAAGCTGTGCTGCGTCGTCATACCCGCCCTGCAGGCTTTCGATCAACGCTAGCCCCGTGAGAGCGCGCGCATCATCGGCGCCCCCGCCGTTGAGGTAGTCGAATGCGAGACGCGCGAAATGCAGATTGTTTTCGGCGCTGGCCATGCCGAGCTCGTAAGCCACGTCCTGCCGATCCAGGCAGCGCTCGGCTAACGGTAGCGCATCATCAGCAGAAGCAACGCCGATGCTCCGTGTGGGGAGCTGTAGCCGTGCCCGGTACCGGCGCAGCGTCCGTTTCAGCATGCGCTGATCCATGCCGAGTTCGGCGTGGAAAGTGTCGATCTGGTCAGCGCCCTGCGCGACGGCATCGAGATAGCGGCGCACGGCTTCACGCCGGTCGGGCTCGCCTACCAGGTGCCCCATCTCGAGATAATGCACCAGGAGCCAGGCTGTGGTGTAGAAGCCGCCCAGTTGCTCCTCGGGCCACTCGGCTATGGTGTGGGCGCCGAGCAGTACATCGAGCTGCGCGCGGCGATGCTTCCTGATGTTGGTGGCCTGCCGCACGTACCGCTCGACGATACCGAAGCGGTCGTCGCCCAGATGATGCGGCTTCTCCCGGCGCAGCTTGCCGCCCCGGCCGACGATCGCATGGCCGTCTTCGAACGACATGCTGGCAAGAAAACTCGCGTACCCCTCCTCGTACCACAGCGGGTAGCGGCCCACGCGGGAGTGGCGCAACAGGTGGTGCGCGTACTCGTGCAGGGTGTTCTCGCCCAGATGGGCGCCGCCCTGGTCGGGGCCCAGAATGAGCAGATTCTCATGCAAGGATGCGCGCATGAAGCCGGAAAACGTCTGCGTGTCGAAGACGCGGGCGAAGTCGTCGTGATCGGCAAACACCAGCGCTTTGAGCGGCGCGGTGACCACCGGCGACTGATCTTCCAACAGCCGCTTAGCTGCTCTATCGAAACGCTCCATCTGCGTGAGCAGGCTCAGCGCCTTGTCGCGCTTGAGATCGGTGACCAGTTCGAAGTGCGGACCACGGTAAGCGCACCAGTCCTTGTCGACCACGGCGAGGGGCGTGGCCTGCGCGGTCACGGCAAGGTATCCCAACAACGCCGCCAGCAGCTGTCTGAGCATGGTGATCGTAGCTCCCTCAAGGCCGTCATAGGGGCAACCCCGATGCCTTACCTGCAAAATACTGCGTATACCCGCCCGTCGCCAGACACTGCGGCTCCTGTCGGACAAGCTGGCGTGGTCTAATGCTGGGTCGATCGGTATAACGTGTCTCACATGATCCAACTCTACGGTACGGTTCGTTCCCGTGCGTTTCGGTGCCTGTGGATGCTCGAGGAATGTGGGGTTTCTTACGAACTCGTGCCCACAGACTACGCAAGCGATGCGGTGCGCAAGCCGCAGTTTCTCACGCTCAACCCCAACGGTAAGGTGCCGCTGCTGGTGGACGGCGACGTGGTGCTGTTCGAATCGCTTGCCATCAACCTGTATCTCGCTAGTCGCTATATGCCGTCGCTATGGCCCGCAGCCCAAGCCGAGCTGATGCAATGGATGATGTGGTGCATGGGCGAGCTGGAAGGGCCGCACGACGCCGCCAACCGTTCGCAATTGCCTATTGACGCAGCTCGGCTCGACCGTTCGCTTGAAGCGCTGCGCAGGCAGATTCGCACGCAGGGCTATGTGTTGGGAGATCGCTTCTGCGTTGCGGATCTGAACGTTGCAGCAGTGCTGATGCGCCCGCAGTACCGCCCCATTGCCCGTGCGGATGCGACGCTCGCCGAGTGGTTTGGCGAGTGTTCAGATCGGCCGGCGCTTCAGCGGGCTCTGGCGGTTTCAGCCTGAGGCGCGTGCAGCAGTCTCAGGGCTTGGACATCCATTCGTTGTACAGCATGTGAAAGTGTCGCGGTTTGCTCTCCCCGTAGTTGGCAAAGATCACCTCATTCAGTGAGTGCAGGCCTTTCTGCACGAACGGCAGGTTGAGCGTGTCCTGGTTGAACACCTTCGCCAGATGCCCGAGTTGTGGCGCTTCAACGTAGTCGTCGTCGAGGTCCAGCCACTGCATCTTCGCGGCTGGTGGTCGTGGCTGACCCTCCGGCACGGGCCACATGTACAGGCACTCGTGAATGCACTCCTCCGGATTGTCGCCGTAGGGCCGGAACCGGTAAAAGATCTGGTTGAACGAACCCCAAGGGCTGATGTTCGGGAACACGCTGTAGTAAATGGGGT
>JAUILW010000938.1 GCA_030432795.1 Gammaproteobacteria bacterium | reverse complement strand
GTGCCGAACTGCAGCTGCGCTTTTTCTTTCAACGAAGTGTCGGTCACAGCCCCGGCGCATGAATCTGGTGGCAGGCAACACAGACGCTGTAGAGCGTGGCGCCATGTTCGAAAACCGCATCGTCATCCTGCGCATCCGCCGCCGCCATGACTTTGTGCCCTACCGTAGACAGGGCCCGGGAAAACTCCACCCAATCCGCATCGGCTGCGCGGCCCGGAAGCATGAGCACATTGCCGGACTCGACGATCATTGCGCCTGCGGCCTTGACCGCTGCCCACGCCTCATCCGTGGTCGGCGCAAGGCTGTGCTCACCCTCTGAATCGACGACGTAGCCGGCAGAATCCCACACCACATCCGAAGCCGGTTCGAGCACATGACGCATGAGCTGCTTCATGTCGAGGCTCGTGTCGTAATCCGTCGGTGGCGCGGCGGGCTCGCAGGCGCTGGACAATAGGGCTGCCAGGCCGATGGCCAGGCTGTTGAATAGCTGCTTCATGCGCTGACACTACCACGTTTGTATTTTCCCGTTCGATGTCCAAAATGGCGGCTTCACAAACTTCGGAGCGGCCAGTGCACGCAGCCCTACCAGCACCTTTGGAAGGCATCACCATCATCGAGGTCGACAGCTGGATGGCAGCACCGAGTGCGGCGGCAATCCTCGCCGACCTCGGCGCCGAGGTGATCAAGATCGAACCGCTCTCCGGCGACGCCATGCGCAACCTCAGCCGACCGCTCAAGATAGATAGCGCCTTTGCAGGCTACGACTTCCAGTTTGACGTGGACAACCGCGGCAAGCGCTCCATCACCCTCGCCCTGGATCAGGAAGCAGGCGTGGAAGTCGCCCATCGTCTCATAGAAAAAGCAGACATATTCCTCTGCAACCTGTTGATTCAAAGGCAAAAAAAGTACCGCCTGGACCCTGAAAGCCTGCTGGCGATCAATCCCAAGCTGGTACACGCCACGCTCACCGGCTACGGCACCACCGGCCCTGACGCCTGGCGGCCGGGCTACGATGTTACCGCCTTCTTCGGCCGCAGCGGCCTGTACGATGCGATGCGTGAGGGCGATACGGGCGACGTGCCGCAGGCCCGGCCCGCGCAAGGGGATCACACCACGGGCCTGGCGCTCACCACGGCCATCCTCGGCGCACTGCGCCTGGCGGAGCGTACCGGCGAAGGTCAGGTGGTGGAAACCTCACTCTACGAGACCGCCATCTGGACTCAGGCCTCGGATTTCGCGGTCACCGCGGTAGACACCGCACCTGTGCGACGCCGCGCGCGGCACGAAATGCTGACCCCCACCGCCAACCGCTACCGATG
>JAUILW010000167.1 GCA_030432795.1 Gammaproteobacteria bacterium | reverse complement strand
CGTAGCGATCCACCGCGATCACCTCCACCCCCAGGCGCTGCAGCTCGATGACCACTTCTTTGCCGAGCTCTCCCGAACCGAGCAACATGGCGCGCCGCGCGCCCGGCGCACCGGGCGTGCCGAACACAGGCCCCTCAACCACGGTAGGCATCCGCAACGTCCTGCTCCGAATAATCGGCAGCGAAGCGCTTGCCGTTCTCCACATAGTGGCGCGCGTTGATACCGAGCGCCGCGGCCTGTTCATCCGTGAACGTGCGCACGACCCGGCCGGGGGCGCCAAGCACCATGGAGTTATCGGGGATCTCCTTGCCTTCGCCAATGAGCGCTTTGGCGCCGATCAGGCAATTACGGCCGATCTTTGCGCCGTTGAGCACCACCGCGCCGATGCCTATGAGCGAGCCCTCGCCGACGGTGCAGCCATGCAGCATGGCCATATGCCCGACGGTGACGTTGTTGCCTACCGTCAGCGGAAAGCCCGGATCGCTGTGCAGCACCGCACCGTCCTGGATGTTGCTGTTGCTGCCGATGGTGATGGGCTCGTTGTCGCCGCGGATGACCGCGCCGAACCACACGCTTGCCCCTTCCTGCAGGATGACGTTGCCGATAACGCGGGCGTTATCCGCCACAAAGTACTCTCCCTCAGCCCGCACGCGCTGTTCACCAAGTTGACAAAGCACACTTTCCTCCATACATATCTTATTGATTTACATCGTTTTTATTTCGACACAACCGCCTTACACCCTGCTCATACAGGCTCCGGCACGACGCCCGCATAGTACCGTACTTGTCACCGCTGATAGACCCGCATGATCAACGAACTGCCAGAGTTTGATGTCCTGGTAGAGATGGCCCGTAACGACCCGCAGGGGCTCGAACGCCTACGGAACCAGCTCACCAACAAGGTGATCGACGCCCAGGAAGACGCGCTGAAGAAACAGCGCCTGAAAGGCCTGGCCTTCCAGATCGACATGGAGCGCAAACGCGCCGGCACCCCCATGGCAGCCACCATCAAACTCTCTGAGATGATGTGCTGGAAACTCGCCGAGCTGAACCGATGCTTTCTGCAGCCGGAAGACATCGCAACCCCCACGAAAGATGCCAGCGCTGACATCGTTCCCTTCCGCAAATCCGACGCCTGACAGGCGTGCCTGTTAGAATGGCTGCATGAATTTCTGCAGCCAGTGCGGCGAACCGGTCGCCCGAAAAGTGCCCCAAGGCGACAACCGCGAGCGCTTCGTGTGTGATGCGTGCGACACCGTGCACTACCAGAATCCGCGCATCGTCACCGGCTGTCTTGCCACCTGGGAAGACCGCGTGCTGCTCGCACGGCGCGCCATCGAACCCCGCGCCGGTTATTGGACCCTGCCTGCGGGATTTCTCGAGAACGGTGAAACGCCGGCAGCAGGTGCCGCACGGGAGACACTCGAAGAAGCGGTGGCAGAGGTGGAAATCATCGACCTCTACACGATGTTCAGCCTGCCGCACATCAGTCAGGTGTACTGTTTCTATCGCGCAACGCTCCCCGAGCCCCGCTTCTCAGCCGGTGCCGAATCTACCGACGTTGCGTTGTTCGCCGAGCACGAGATTCCCTGGGAAGAACTCGCCTTTCCGGTGATCCGCGACACCCTCCAGTTCTATTTCGAAGACCGCGCGCGCGGGCATTTCCAGATGCGCGCCCGGGATCTGATCTTCGAGCGACGACCCCGTCCCTGAACCGCTTGCCTCAGCGCGCCAGCTCCCGGCGCAGGGCCTTGAGAATACGGCCGTAGCGTTCTTCCAGCAGGTGCTCCTGGATCATGGTGCCGAGCGCCACGCTCGATATGGTGGCACCCGAGATGGCATCGACGATGTGTTCATCGACGGCTGCGCGCTTACGCACATCCAGACGCGGTTGGCCTGCATCGTCGAACAACCGCTTGCCCGACCAGGTGGCAAGCCAGCGCGCATCCTCGATGCGGTCACCCACACCAGGCGTTTCGGCGTGCCGATAAATGACCAGCCGATCAACCGTGTTGAGATCAGCTTGTAAAGCCACGAGGCAGTAAATCGTCGACCACATGCCGGTTGCCTGCATGGGCACCACCACACGCTCAACGTCACCGGCAGACCGGGCAATGTAGATCACCGCCCGATCCGGACCCCCTGCCACCGGCCAGGGGGGCACCGCGTGCGGATCCTTCACCGTCACCGGAGCGCCGCTGGAAAGCGCAAACACCCGCGCCTCCAGATCAAGATATGCCGCAGACGCGGCAAAGTCCGACAGCTCAGCCGTCTCTCCAGCTGCCCGCACGATGGCATGTACCCGCTCCAGCTGTGGGCGCAGCTCCTGCAGGGGCCGCGCCCACACCACAACAAGCGAAACGACAAGGGAGCAAACGAACGCAACGGTTGCGGCAAACAGAACTGTACGGGAGGTTGTCGGCACTGAAGTCATGCGTATCGAACACCCTGCGATTCCTCCCTAGCTAAGTGTATTCCGCAGGAGCCAGCAATACGTAAGAGTGCCAATATCAAAGCCATGAAGAAATGGCGTGCAGTAATTCTGCTAGTCGCATCGCTGGTATCAGGCGTGGGCAGCGGCTGGGTGGATGCAGCGGAAATACCCTGCACCGCCTGCCACGCGCAAACGAAAAACAATGCCGCGCACGACGCTGCCGAAATCTCCTGCCAGGCTTGCCATGGCGCTGGCGACGCGCACCTGCAGCGGCCATCGGGCGATACCATCGAGACCTTTCAGGACCCGGCTGCCGCAGCCATCTGCAGTAGCTGCCATACCGATGCGCACATTCCGGCAGCGGACAGCCATGCCAGGGCCGGTGTGACCTGCACCAGCTGCCACTCCGCACACGCCGATCCGCCGAAGTCGCCAGAGACATCGTGCAGATCATGCCATGCAGCCGTGAATGCCGCCTTCGACATGCACCAGAGCCATCGCAGCAACGGCGATGCGGCGGCTTGCGTCGCCTGCCACGATCCGCACGCACCAGCGCGCGAGCCAGACTGCGCGGAGTGTCACGCTGAAGTTGCAGGTCCCTTTGTGTACGAACACGCGGCATCACGCCTCGAAGGTTGTGCTGCGTGTCATGCACCGCACGGCAGCACTAACCGGCACCTGTTGGCGATGCAGGATACCGGCGCGCTGTGCCTCACCTGCCACAGCGCCATGCCGCAGTTTCACGTGGGCTTTGCGCCTAACACGCCATCACGCTTCGACACGCTCACCCAGTGCACCAACTGCCACGTCGAGATTCACGGCTCGAACCTCGATCGCAACTTCCTGAAATGAACGTCATTGCCCAGGTGGCTGCGTGTGTGCTCTGCACCTGGGTCGCACACGCTGGCGCCGCGGTCACAGGAGAGGCGGAGCTGTTGGTTCGCGATCGCAACCTCAGTGGCGACCACGGAAAGTATCGCCAGCACGTCGATCTCGGCGACGGCCTGCGGCTCGGCAATGCGTGGCTCGAGATCCGCCCGGACAGTCCGACATTGGCTGACCTGATCCGGCTCACTGCCGAGGGTGTCGGTGGCGATCCGTGGCAGCGCGTATCTCTCGAAGTGCGAAAGTACGGCAGCTATCACGCGACATACGAGCGAACACACAGTGAATACTTCTATCACGACCGCCTCATCGCCCCCGGCAACGTACGCCCAACAGCTTCAGACGACGGCGACCTGCACACATTTGACTTCCGCCGCACAAGACAGCGTGCGGCGATCGAATGGCAGCCCAACAAGCGCGACACCGTGGAGTTTCAGTGGGATGCCTACGACAAGCGCGGCGACAGCACTACCGTGCTCGACATCTCGCGTGAGGAGTTCGAGATGGTGCGCCCCCTGGATCAGCGGCACGACCGTTACGGCCTGGCGTGGCAGCACCGATTCGACAGCAGCGTGCTGCGCCTGCGCCACCGACGCGGTGAGCACGAGGACGACCGCCTCACGATTCTGGACGCACCTTCACCCGGCTCCGCACCTGCTGCCCCTACCCGGCTGGAAAGTTATCGACTCGACGCGCCTGCGACCACCGATGTCAACGAATCGACCCTTACCTGGAGCTGGCGCCCCAACCGGCAGTGGCGTACCCATATCAACGCATTACACGTGGACACGGACTTGGACTTTCGTGCGGAGGAGCGCATCGCTGGCATCGGCTTCGACGGCGCACCGCTGCTGCCAGCCACAGCCGCGCAGGGTGCCGGCGAACGAACGGTGCGGCGGATAGAAGCCGGCGCCGAGTGGACATTGTCTGAGCGCTGGCGTCTGGCGTTTGACGGCCGCACACAGCAATTGGACCAGGATGCCGACCTCGACCAGGGAAGCGCCGAGAGCCGCTGGAGCGTGGACGAACAACGCATAGGTCTTCGCGCGGAAGCAGATCTCACCGACACCCTGACCACGTCGCTTGGCTGGCGTTGGAGAAAGCGGCGTTTCGAGCACCTTCTCACGGATGCCGGCGCATTGCGAAACGAACGCCAGGACAGCCGCAGCGGCACCTGGTTCGCCGAACTTCGCTACCGGCCATCATCGCAACTATCGATTCATGTGAGCGCCGAAGACGACGACCTGGACGACGCTTTCGTCGGCTCGTTGCCGACGGACGCACGTCGCTGGCGGCTGCGCGCCCGCTATCGGTGGGCAGGCGGCACGACGGCCGAAGCATCCTGGAGCTTGCGGGACCTGGAAAACCGGGCATCCGGCTGGGAAAGTCGGATTGGCCAGGTACACGGAAGTATCCACTACCCCGGTGAGCGCTTTGAGTTCCTGCTCAGCGCCAGCCGATTCACCTTCGATAGCAGCATCCTGCAGAACCTAAGCGCGGGCAGCAGGCGGGTGCTGTTCGACATCGCCGAAGATGTCTGGTCGTCGGTGTATCACGTATCGAGCAGCTATCGACTCAACGAGCGCTGGCGTTTGCACGCACAGCATCACCGTTCGAGCACGAAGGGACATGTGGAAGCGCAAAGACGCGACTGGCGCGTGAGCGTAGGCGTTGCTCTCAACGCCGATGCGGCGTTGGAAGCACGTTACCGACGGGTGACGCACGACGAGGACTTTGAGACATTCCGTGCGCACATCGTAGAACTTGCACTACAGCTGAGCGTTCGCTGATCAGACCGCCGCGCAGCACACGCTCACAGCGGACACGTCATCTGAATGTTGCATCGGGAATAAACCGAAGGCTGGCACGGAACCCGCGTGAAGCCGAGCTTCTCGTACAGGTTGATCGCAGGCTCAAGCACCGTATTGCTCTCGAGGTAAATCTCCCGCGCGCCGCGCCGTCGCGCTTCATCCATGATCGCGCGACCAAGCAACAGGCCAACACCACCCCCGCGGGCAGCTTCTGCGACCGCCATCTTGGCCAGCTCCCAGGTGCCGTCATTCTTACGCAGCAGCGAGCAGGTTCCCACCACCTGCTGGTGCCGCTCCGCCATGACGATGTAACCACCGCGATCGATGACTGCCGTACGGGGGTGGTCGAGCACGGCGTAGTCTTCCGCCTCCGGCGTCCAATGCTGCTCAATCCACGCCAGGTTGAGCGCTCGGTAATCAGCGGCATGCCGATCCTCGAAAGGCATCAGCCGTACTTCTGCCGGATGGTCTGCTAGGCAGGTCATGCCACCATGATGCGCGCATTGCGGAACATCCGCATCCACGGCCCGTCGTCGCCCCACGCCGCATCAGCCCACACGTTCTGCACGCTGCGGAACACCCGTTCCGGGTGCGGCATCATGATCAGCGCACGCCCCTGCGCCGCGGTCAGCGCAGCAAGCCCTTCGCGGGCGCCGTTGGGATTATGGGGATAGCGTTCCGTGGGCGTGCCGTGATGGTCGACGTACTGCATGGCGATCTGCCTGGCCGCGGTGAGCCGATCGAAGTCGCCCTCGGCATCGAACTCCGCACGACCTTCACCGTGCGCCAGGGCTACCGGCAGTACGGAGCCCTGCATACCGTCGAGCCACGGTGAATCACTGGCGTTGATGCGCAGCAGCACGGTGCGGCCTTCGAACTGCTCGGAGCGATTGCGCACGAAGCGTGGCCAGGCATCTGCGCCAGGAATCAGCGCCTTGATCTGCGCCATCATCTGACAGCCGTTGCAAACGCCCAGGAGCAGACGGTCGCGCGTGGCGAAGTCCGCGAACTGGTCGTTGAGCGCCGCATGGTAGCGGATGGACTTGGCCCAACCGCCGCCACCGCCGAGCACATCACCGTAGGAGAAGCCACCGCAGGCGACCAGTGCAGGGAAGTCTGCAAGCGCCACACGCCCCGATAGGAGGTCGCTCATATGCACGTCAACTGGTGCGAAACCGGCGCGCTCAAACACGGCGGCCATCTCCAGGTGACCGTTTACGCCCTGCTCCCGCAACACGGCGATGCGCGGCCGGTCACCGCGCACCGCCGGCAATCGGTTGGGATCGAAGGTCAGCTTCGCATGCAGGCCGGGTGAGAGTTCAGCGATGGTCTCGTGCTCTTCGTCGGCACAATCCGGGTTGTCGCGCCGGCGTTGCATGAGGTAACTGGTCTTCGCCCAGGTCTCCTGTAGCGCCGCACGGTTGTCGGCGAGGAGCGTCTCTCTACCCGAGAGCACACAAATCTGCTCGTCATCCCGCAGCTGCGCGACCACACGGCCGCGTACCAGGCCTTGCGGCAGGCGCGCCAACAACGGCGCCACATCCTGATCGGCGAGCTGCACGACGATGCCGATTTCCTCGTTGAACAGCTCCGCCAACGGCTCCTCGTCCACATGAATGTCGAGGCCCACGCGGGCAGCAAAGCTCATCTCGAGCAACGTCGCCAGAAGGCCGCCATCCGAGCGGTCGTGGTAGGCACACAATGCACCTTCCGCACGTAGGGCGCTGACGAGCTCCAGTAGGGCTTTGAGCTCATCGGCACGAACGTCCGGCGCTTCGTCGCCGAGCTGTGCAAATACCTGCGCCAGAGCGGAGCCGCCGAGACGGGCACGTGCCCCGGAACATTCGAGCAGGACAAGCGCACTACCGTCTTTGCGAATCTGCGGTGTCACGCCCCGCCGCACGTCTGATACCGG
>JAUILW010000937.1 GCA_030432795.1 Gammaproteobacteria bacterium | reverse complement strand
TTCCGGGTATGGCATCACGCACCAGAATGGCGCCTCCACCAACCAGCACCACTGGCACAGGCACGGCGCTGGTCTTCATGCGATCCACCGCATCGTTGAGCAAGCGATGGATGGCGCCGCGCGCTTGTGCCACGGCGTCGGCGGGTAGATGTGCAACGCGCTCGGCATCGCCCACATCCGCGTAGCCGCTCGCCACCGCCACGTCGGTAGCGGTGAGCTGTTCGCCACCGAATACCAACGCCTCCTCGCGCAAACGGTACCCCACCGATTGCGGGCCTACCCGGCACCCGCCGCCCTCCGGGCGCACGATGCTGCCGCCGCCGAGACCTATCGCGAGAATGTCCGGCATACGGAAGTTGGTGCGCACGCCGCCGATGTCCACCGCAACGGAGGACTCACGCGGAAAACCGTTCACCAGCATACCGAGGTCGGTGGTCGTGCCTCCGATATCCACCACCAGCGCATCCTGCAACCCGGAGAGGTAGGCCGCCCCGCGCATGCTGTTGGTGGGCCCCGAGGCGAAGGTCAGCACCGGATAGCGCTCCACGAACTCTGCCGACATCAACGTACCGTCATTCTGGCTGATGTAGAAAGGCGCGCGGATGTTGAGCGCTGATAAGGCACGCCGAAAAGAAGCGACGAATTCCGTGGAAAGCGTCGCCAGGCTCGCGTTCATGATGGCGGCGTTTTCACGCTCCAACATGCCTATGCGGCCGATACGCGATGACAGGGTGATGGATGCGTCGGGCAGCGCGGCGCGCAAAATCTCTCCGGCACGCTCTTCCATCTCCGTCTTCACAGGAGAAAACACGCAGCTCACTGCAACGGCTGTGATGCCGCGGCTTCGAATGTCCTGTGCAGCCTGCGCAACCGCCGCCTCGTCCAGTGGGTTGATCTCGCGCCCATCGAACTCATAGCCGCCACGCACCATGTAGTGGTGGCTACCTACGGCATCGGCGATGTCCTCAGGCCAGTCAACCATCGGCGGCAGTCCCTTGGTAGCCGGCAGACACAGCCGGACCACCGCCACCTGCTGCAGACCACGGCGCTCGACGAAGGCGTTGGTGAAATGCGTGGTGCCGACCATGACCGCACTGATGCCTTCTGCGCGCGTTTCGCCACCAGAAAGCACCGCAGTGATCGCCTCGATGATGCCGGCTGTGACGTCACGACTGGTGGTGGCTTTGTGGCTTGCCACCACGCGTGGCCCGTCCATCAGAACCGCGTCAGTATTGGTTCCACCTACGTCAACGCCGATACGCATGTGCCGTTTTCCCCACAAGGATCAATGCCAATCATGGTACGGGACGGCCGGGGCGC
>JAUILW010000936.1 GCA_030432795.1 Gammaproteobacteria bacterium | reverse complement strand
CAGCAGAGCAAATTCACGGATCGGCCGCGCTACGGCACGCTCAATGAAGGACATATCGGCCTGCAGGACCATGGAGATGCGGTGTGGTACCGCAACATCCGCGTGCGCAGGTTGTAAGAAGGGGTTCTCTACCAGTTGCGCCGTGCGGCGATCGCTTCCGCGGATTGGAACGTAGCGGTGCGCAGCGCGCCCAATCGGGCGTTGAGGTTGCGCAGCTGTAATGGATCGCAGAGCGCATCCGAGGCCTGGATGCGCAGGTCAGACAGGGTGTCTTCGCCGCCGAAGCAGCCGAGCACGTAGGTCGCTCCCGCCAGCTCCCGAGCGCGAAGGCGCGGCAGACCGCGCGCCAGTGTGCGTGCCCAGAAGGTCTCGCCGGCCTCGTCGAGGAGGGCGATCAACTGCTCGAGGTCGTGTTCCAGCCGGTCGAAGTCCTGTTGTAGTGCGCTCATGCTGCTCCGGCTGGTGAGTTACATCCACACTCTGACACCAGGGACGGTGTGGTGCCAGCGGTTCCCGGGGGCTGTTGCTGAGACCCGCTTTGCCGCTACATTGGCGGGGTTGAGGGAAAAGTGGGAGATACGGGATGAAAACTCGATTCAATCCGAGCTGGTTGTGCTGCGCCATTGTCGTGCTCATCGGCTGTGCGGCACCCCCGCAACCGGATGCACGTATGGACTTCGTCGGTTCGCTCTTCTCAGGCGCCGAGCAGTACGAGAACTTTAACCGCCTGGCCGAGGTGTTTCCCAGCAACCGCATCAGCGCCTCGGCGGAGCGGAAACCCTTTCCCGCTGGTGATCCCCTGCAGTTGCCTGCCAGCTACACGCACGCGGGCAGTGCGGGAGACACGCAAGCCCTGCTTCGCGAAACCGACACCGCGGCGCTGCTCGTCATTCACGAGGGCAAGCTGCGCTACGAGTCCTACTGGCTCACCGGCGGCGTGGACGTGAACTGGATGTCCATGTCGGTGGGCAAGAGTTTCGTTTCCGCTCTGGTGGGCTTTGCCGTGCAGGATGGGCTGATCGCCAGCATCGAAGAACCGATCACCCGCTACGTGCCTGAGCTTGCCGGCTCGGCCTACGACGGCGTGCGCATCAAGGACATCCTGCAGATGTCGTCCGGCGCGCGCTGGAACGAGGACTACAGTAACCCCGATTCGGACATCAACCGCTACATCCAGGTGTTCGGCAGCGGCGCATCGCTCAACGACTTTACCGCCACGCTCGTGCGGGAGCGTGAGCCGGGTACGTACAACTACTACAACTCCACGGATACCCAGGCGCTGGGCTGGCTGCTGCGTTCGGTGGTTGGTAAGAGCCTCGC
>JAUILW010000166.1 GCA_030432795.1 Gammaproteobacteria bacterium | reverse complement strand
GCCAGATCGGCGATGCCACCATCCGCTACCGCCAGTTTGCTACCCGATAGGCCGCCTGCCGACACCGCACACTGCAGATTGTCTGGTGTTGGCTGGCTGAGCGTCTCGTTGACCGCCACGGTGCCGATCACTTCGCCGGAAGCGATCTGCGGCAACCAGCGGCTCTTCTGCGCTTCGCTGCCGAACAGGCTCAATGCTTCCGCCGCCAGATAGACAGACGACGAAAACGGCACCGGTGCTACGTGGGAGCCCATCTCCTGGGCTACCAGGCAGAGGCTGAGGTAACCCGCATCCACGCCGCCATAGGCTTCGGCGATAGCCGTTCCCGCCAGCCCAAGTTCCGCCACACCCCGCCAGACGTCCTGCGCGTAGGCCTGCTCGCCGTCCAGCACCCGCCGTACCGCGGCCATGTCGCAGCGGTCACGCAGAAAGCGCGCCGTCTGCTCCTGAACCAGCCGTTCCTCTTCGGAAAAGTCGAAGTCCATGCATATCCCCCAGAATGTTCGCGCTCTACTTTACATCACCATCCGGTGCAGCCGGGCACACTTCCAGCGGGAATACCTGCTCCGTGCGCGCATCTGCACAGCTTCCCAGCACGTCGTACGCCACCGCCGAGGGGCGCACCTCGATGATCTGCTCGCCATCGCCCAGTGCGAACCGCACCTGATTGCCTTCGACGGCGATGAGCCGACCGTTCGGTGCCAGCGATTCCGCAGCCTGCGCTTCCTTCGGAAAAACAGAGCGCCCGCGCAGGTGCGGCAGGCTGAGGCCGCCTGACTCCACAACCTGTACGAACGCACTCACTTCCTCCGGCTGCACCCGCCCGTACAGAACACCTTGCGGCAGCACGACGACGTTCGGGGCAAAACGGTGCCCGCCGGTGTGCGTAGTTTCCCAGGCACGAGCGCCCACCAGGGCGCGCAGACTGCGGTATAGCGGCAACCCAAACTTCGAGCAGCAGCGATCACGTCGGCCATTGGTGCACACGAAGTACTGAGGCTCCGTGACGACCTGCATCCGGCTGGAATCCAACACCCAGCCGGCCAGCGCTTCATAGGAGTCGAACTCCTGCCGCCACAATCCGCTGTGCTCGGCGAGCATGACGCAAAATTGCCCATTTGCGGCACGCCGCCGCTTGATGAGCTGCGTGCGTACGGCCGCATGGCGCTCGCCAAGCATCCGCTGCGCACCATTGATCCAATCTTTCACAGGTTCAGGCAGCGGGTTCTCAATGAGCGCTTTACGCCCCCACAGACCGTTGCACTCCACCATCAACCAGGCGTCTACCCGTGGTGCAGAACCAAGCATCGGTTCACAAACCTGTTGTGAACGCTGTACGCAAAACATCGGCTCTTCCGTCATGTTGTGCGCTCCTTCCGCCAGAGAGTACATGGCGAGCATACACTAGCCGCGCTATGCACCCTTGCCGTCCATCCAATTCCGGTTTCACGCTGGTTGAGCTACTGATCGTAGCGATCGTGCTGGCGATATTTGCCGGTGCGGTGGTGACGAACTTCAGCGACTCCACCAACGACAGTCGCGCCGCCGCGGCCGCCGCGGCCGTGCGCGCCGTGCAGGGCAGCATCGACCGCCACCATGCGGTGAACGGAAGCTACCCCGCAGATCTCGATCGCGCATGGTTTCAGGCCTACAAACTTCCGACGAGCCCCTACCTGACGCCGGCTGCCGACGGCACCGTATCCAACGTGCAGGACATCGCCGGCAAGATCTACCCGACGTACAAATCCGACCTGCGCCATGATCGCCCATTCTGGTACAACCGGTCGAATGGCATCGTGCGAATCCGCGTGCCTTACCAAGGCAACGAGCAAGCAACGATTGACCTTTTCAACCGCGTGAACGGCACCAGCGTCACCGAGTGGGATCAGGAAAGCGCGCTCTGATCACCCCGGCAGGCTGAACTCGAGGCTGCGCTTAGCAATCGTTTCCAGTACCGCCGCTTCGAAAGCCTCAGTAGACATCGTGGTCTGTTCCCGATGCCCATAACGGCGCAGCGTCACGGTACCGTCCGCCACCTCGCGTTCACCGACAATGAGCAGATTCGGGATCTTGCGCACCGTGCCTTCACGGATTTTCTTCGGCAAAGTCTCGTTGGATGACGCCAGCTCCGCGCGTACGAACTGATTGCGCAACCGATCCACCAGCGCGTTGGCATAGTCGTCAAACTGCTCCCCCACCGTCAGCACCTGCACCTGAACCGGCGCCAGCCACGTGGGAAACGCACCCGCAAAGTGCTCGATCAGGTAGGCAACGAAGCGCTCGTGCGTGCTGAACGGCGCGCGGTGGATACAGTACGGCGTGTGCTCCTCACCATCTGAGCCAACGTACTTCAGGCCAAAGCGCTCAGGTACGGAGAAGTCGAGCTGCACGGTCGAGACAGACTCCTCGCGGCCGGTGACCGTTTCGAACTGGATGTCGATCTTCGGCCCGTAGAACGCCGCCTCGCCGGGGCCGTCCACGTAGTCGATAGCCATCTCTTCGAGCACCTCACGCAGAATCTGCTCCGAAAACGCCCAGGCTTCCGGATTGTCCACGTACTTCTCCTTGCCCTTGGGATCTTCCGGATCCCAGCGCGACAATCGGATGGAGTATCTGTCGAGGCCAAGCACCGCGTAGGCGTCGCGGTACAACGCCATCACACGCTTGAACTCGTCCTTGATCTGATCCTCTGTGCAGTAGATGTGCGCATCATTCATGCACATGCCGCGCACGCGCAGCAGGCCGCTGACAGCACCAGACTCTTCGAAGCGGTACACCTGACCGTACTCCGCCAGCCGTAGCGGCAGATCGCGGTAGCTGCGCGGCTCGGCTGCGTACACCTTGTGATGGTGCGGGCAGTTCATCGGCCGCAAACGATAGGCTTCCTTGACGCGCCCCTCGCCCGCCTCGTCCAACTCCATGAGCTCCATGGGCGGGTACATGTCTTCTGCGTAGTAGGGCAGATGACCAGACGTGTAGTAGAGCGACTCCTTTGCCAGGTGCGGCGTGGCCACCCGTTGGTAGCCGCCCTTGAACTCCAGCTCGCGGGCGAGCTTTTCCAGCTCGTCGCGCACGATGGTGCCATTTGGCAACCACAGCGGCAGGCCCTTGCCGATGTCGTTGTCGATCTTGTAGATGCCGAGCTCGCGACCGAGCTTCTTGTGATCGCGGGCCTGCGCCTCCTCGTACCGCTGCACGTGCGCATCCAGTGTTTCCTTGTCGAGAAACGCCCACGCGTAGATGCGCGTCATCATCACGTTGTCGGAGTTGCCCCGCCAGTAGGCACCGGCCAGGTTGCGCAGTTTGAAACCGTCCCGCGGGATCTGCTTGGTCGTTTCCACGTGCGGTCCTTCGCACATATCCAGAAACGGACCGTTGCGATAAAACGACAGGCCTTCGAGGCCATGCTTGGAGATCAACTCCTGGGCATATTCTTTCTTGTACGGCTCCTGCATCTCCTCGATGCGGGCTAGCGCTTCGGCCGCGTCGAGGTCCTCTCGGTAGAACTTCTGCCCCTTCTTGATGATCTTCTTCATGCACCGCTCGATCTCGGGGAAGTCTTCCTCGGACAGCGGTGAAGAGAGGATAAAGTCGTAGTAAAACCCATCACGTATCGGCGGGCCGAAGCCGAGAGTGGAGCCGGGCCTGAGCTCCAGCACCGCCTGGGCCAGCACGTGCGCCAGGCTGTGACGCACGAGGTACAGCTCGTCGTGCTCGGCAGCATCTCCGCTGTGTTCAAACTCCGCCATGATCATTCTCCTAACCGTACGCCAGTCTGCGCTTCAAGCAGACTGCTGACTCAAAAACCAAAAACCCCGGAAGGCGGGGCCACCCGGGGTCTCTGATCGATTGCCGCGGCAGCCCGTGTTGGCCGCCGTGCGCGCTGTCAATCCAGCAAACGCAAGCACGACGGCCCGCTGGTAGTCGTACCAGTAGTGCGGGTGGTCGTGTGGGAATATGCGTTCATCACCCGCAATGATAGTGAGCGGCAGTTGGATTGCAAGGCAGGTCAATCCGCGGGACAACGGGTACACTCAGCTCATGCAGCAATTCACGCAGATTCTCATCGCCTGGGGGCTTCCGATTTTCGTGATCGTGCTGCTCGCCTCAGCCGTTGCCTGGGCGCTGCTGCGCGTGCGTCACAATGATGAGGAGCACAACCTGCCGCGGCAGATCGGCTTCGTGGTGCTCGGGCTGCTGCTGCCGGTGGCGCTGATCCTGTCGCTGCCGTTCGACATCGAAACCCGCGGCCAGCTTCTCAGCCTCTATGGCCTCGTGATCACCGCTGTGATTGCGCTGGCCTCCACCAGCACGGTGAGCAACATCATGGCCGGGCTCACCCTGCGCGGCATGAACAACTTCCACCTGGGTGACTTCATTCATGTGCACGAGTATTTCGGCCGTGTTACCGAGCGTGGCCTGCTGCACACCGAGATTCAGAGCGAAGACCGGGATCTGATCACCCTGCCGAACACGTTTCTGGCGCAGAACCCCGTAAAGGTCGTGCGCAGCTCCGGTACGCTGATTTCCGCCAATCTGTCCATCGGCTACGACGTGCATCGCGTCGCGGTCACCGAGGCGTTGCAGCGCGCGGCCGAAAGCGCCGGCCTGGAGGACGGCTTCGTGCAGATCACCGAGCTTGGCAACTTTGCCGTGCATTATCGGGTGAGCGGCTTCCTGAAGGACATCACCAACCTGGTGAGCAAACGCACGGAACTGCGCGCCCGCACACTCGATGCGCTGCACAACGCCGGCATCGAGATCATGTCGCCAACTGTCATGGCGCAACGCCCCCTGCCTGCGGATGCCTTGCTGGTCCCGCCAGAGCACCAGGGTCCGGAGCCGGAAACCGGCCGCGTGGAGACGCTGATGTTCGACAAGGCGGAGGTTGCCGCGCGCATCATTCAGTTCGAAGCGGACAAAGCACGCCTGCTCGCCGAGGTCGTTGAGCTGCAGGGCGATGCCGAAGCCAATGCCCACCGCATCCGCTGGCGCGAGCGACAGATCGACGCCCTGGAGCAGATGCTGGCCACGCTCAATACCGGGCATGAAACCGACTGAAGCCGCTTGAAAGCGCGTGACGCCGCCCCTAAATAGCAGTCATGGACATCGAGCAAGACGGAACCCCGGCGTCGGCTGACGGCAAGCAGATCATTCTTCCAGGTGATGGGCTCCCGGGGCTGTTACACATCCTGCCGCAGGAGCAACGCCCCTTCTTCCCCGGCCAGGCAGTGCCCCTGCTGATGAGCACAGATGCGTGGCTGCCAACGTTGGAAGCCATGCGCGACCGCGGCAATCAAGTGGTGGGCCTGCTGGCAACGCGCACGCCGCTGGAAGACGTACCAAGCGGTGCTGATCTGTACGACGTGGGCACTGTCTGCCGCGTGCATCGGGTACATCGCGACGGCGACGTGCTGCAGATTCTGCTGGAAGGCTTACAACGGTTCCGCGTGCGCCAGTGGAGCCACGATCGCCCGCCGCTCCTGGCCAGCGTGCAGTACCTGCCTGATCGCGGAGATCCCCAGAGCCTGGAGCAGAAGGCCTACGCGGTGGCCATCATCAACACCATCAAGGAACTGATTCCGCTCAACCCGCTGTACGGCGAGGAGCTCAAGGTGTTCCTCTCCCGCTCGAGCCCCAACCAGCCGGCGATACTGGCCGACTTTGCCGCCAGCCTGACCACCGCATCCAAAGCGGACCTGCAGGAGGTGCTGGAAACCATCGACCTGCAGCAACGCCTGCAGAAAGTGGTGGAGCTGCTGCATCGGGAAGTGAAGATCGCCGAAGCGCAGATGGAGATTCGCGAACACGTGGAGCGCGAGATCCAGGGCCACCAGCGCGAGCAGATTTTGCGCCAGCAGCTCAAGTACATACAGAAAGAGCTCGGCATCTCCAAAGACGACAAGACCGCCGAAGTCGAGCGTCTGAAAGAGCGGGCAGTGGAGCTGTCGCTCTCCGCAGCCGCCCAGGAGCGGTTCGACGAAGAAATGAGCAAGCTCTCCATGCTCGAACCCGGCTCACCGGAATGGAGCGTCACGCGAAACTATCTGGACTGGCTCACCGCGCTGCCCTGGGGTGTGCACACAGCCGACGCCAGGGATCTCGCCAAAGCCGCTAAGGTACTGGACGCCCACCACGAAGGTCTTGCCGACGTAAAGGAGCGTATCCTCGAGTTTCTGGCGCTGGGCATCAGCCGCGGTGATGCCGCGGGCACGATCATCTGTCTGGCTGGTCCGCCGGGTGTGGGCAAGACTTCCCTGGGCCGGGCGGTGGCCGAGGCGCTCAACCGCAAATTCTTCCGCTTCTCCGTAGGCGGCATGCGCGACGAGGCGGAGATCAAGGGTCACCGGCGCACCTACATCGGCGCCATGCCAGGCAAACTGCTGCAAGCGCTGAAAGACACCGGCTCCGAAAACCCGGTGATCATGCTCGATGAGATCGACAAGATCGGCGCTTCCTATCAGGGCGACCCGGCATCGGCGCTGTTGGAGGTATTGGACCCTGAGCAGAATGCGAGCTTCCGCGACCACTACCTGGACCTGGACTTCGATCTGTCGAAGGTGCTTTTCATCTGCACCGCCAACCAGCTCGATACCATCCCAGCACCGCTGCTGGACCGCATGGAAGTCGTGCGCCTGTCGGGCTACCTCGACAAGGAAAAGCTCGATATCGCAAGACGACACCTTTGGCCGCGGCAGCTCAAACGTGCCGGTGTAGCCAAGGGTGACATCCGCATCGATGCCGCAGCGCTGCGTTCGGTCATCGAGCTTTACTCACGCGAAGCCGGTGTGCGTCAGCTCGATAAGCACCTGGCGAGCCTCGTGCGCAAAGCGGTCGTGCGGATGCTGAAAGGAGATGCCAAGCCCATACGCATCCGCCGCGCGGACATCGCCGGCTATCTCGGCGCACCGGTGTACCAGAAAGAACGAACCCAGAGCGGCGTAGGTGTCGTTACCGGCCTGGCCTGGACCGCACTCGGCGGCGCCACCCTGCCCGTTGAGGCGACAAAGGTGCACAACAACGGCGCATCATTGAAGCTCACCGGTCAACTCGGCTCGGTAATGCAGGAAT
>JAUILW010000935.1 GCA_030432795.1 Gammaproteobacteria bacterium | reverse complement strand
GCTTCCACATCCTCCGCAGTCTGCGCGCCGGGCTTTAGCACCCGCATGTCGGCAAATTCGGGCAGGTAGGTGGCAATGTCGTCGTCGACATCCACCAGGCCGCGTTCATAGAGCTGCATGAGGGCGACTGAGGTGACGATCTTCGTGTTGGAGTACATGCGGAAAATGGCGTCTTCCCGGAGCGGCTCGCGGCTCTCGAGATCCATGAAACCGTGCATGGAGAAGTCCAGCACTTCGGTGCCGCGCATGATGAGAGTGTTCACGCACGACAGGATGCCCTGGTCCACGTAGGTCGCCATCCGCTCGTGCAGCGGGGTAAAGTCGATATCTGTGTCTGAGATGTTCATTTCCAAAACATAAGGCAGCGCGCCCCTGGTGGCCAGATCTCTTCTTCTGATTTTTTCTCTCGCCATTGCCGCTTGCGACAACGGTCAACCGACATCGGCGCTTTCGGAGGTTACCGCGACGTACACCGGCAGCGCAGCCTGCCAGGACTGTCACGAGGAGACCTATGCTGCCTGGTCCACTAGCCACCACGCGGCGGCCATGCAACCAGCCACTCCCGAGCATGTACTCGCTACGACACCGGCTACGTTGGGTGATGCCATCTTCGAACGCCACGGAGAACGCTATGCGCTTCGTGTTGACGGCAAGACCTTTGCGGTCACCCATACGTTTGGCGTGAGCCCACTGCAGCAATACCTCGTTGAGGCACCCGGTGGCCGTTTGCAGGCCTTCAACTACGCGTGGGACGCACGACCCGCGCAACTAGGCGGGCAACGCTGGTTCGATCTTTACGCGGAACAGGCACCCGAACCCGGCGAAGCGATGCACTGGCAGGGACGCGCGCATACCTGGAATCACATGTGCGCCGACTGCCACGCCACCGACCTGCACAAACGCTATCTTGCGGACAGCGACAGCTACGCCACCCAGGCTGCGGAGCTGACCGTAGGCTGCGAAGCCTGTCACGGTCCGGGATCGCTTCACGTGGGCGAGCCGCAGACGCACAGGCTCGTCACCCTCACCGGCGGCCCTGACAAGCTGATAGACACCTGTGCACCTTGCCACGCACGGCGCAGCGAGATCGCGGAAGGCTTTCGCCCAGGGAGCAGATTTCTCGATCACTACCGCCCAGCACTGCTGCAACCACCGCTGTATACCACCGACGCACAGATCGACGATGAGGTATACGTGTGGGGCTCATTCGTCTCCAGCCGCATGTATGCACAAGGCGTTACCTGCAACCATTGCCACGACCCGCACACTACCCGGGTGCTGACAAACGACAACACGCTGTGCACCCAGTGCCACTCGCCGGCAG
>JAUILW010000934.1 GCA_030432795.1 Gammaproteobacteria bacterium | reverse complement strand
TCTATGCCTATGCGCCCATGAAGATCGAGTACTGCATCAACCGGTATGCCATGGAGGCCAAGCGGCTGCTCGACGTGCTCGACCGCGCACTCGCCGATCGCCCGTACCTGTGTGGCAACGACTACACTATCGCCGACATGGCCAACTACGCCTGGTACGGCGCCCTGGTGCTGCACAACATCTACGACGCCGCGGAGTTTCTCGAGGTGGCGTCCTACGAGAACGTGGTGCGTTGGGCGCGGGACATCGAGGCACGTCCTGCTGTGGATCGCGGCCGGCGCGTCAACCGGCCCTGGGGTCCTGAGGAAACGCGCGTGCCGGAACGGCACTCCGCGGCGGATTTCAAATAGGCGTACCGTCAGCCAGGTCCGGCAGGAAAGGCACATCCGTGTCCTGCGTGCTGACACCATAGCGCGTCAGCACGGCGTGGACCTGGCCGCGATGATGCGTGCCGTGGTTGAACATCTGCACCACCAGCAGCGCACGATCGCGAACTACCGTGCGGCCCTGGGACTGTGAGTACCAGGACAGCTCGCCGACCGTGTCGTGTGCTTGAATGTTGCGCGCCCACTGTAGTCGCTGGTGATCGGTGTTACGCCGGTCTTCTACGTAGGCAAGCCAGTCCTGATGCAGAGTAGTCGATACCTGGATGGAAGCCGTTTCCGGCGCGGCCGTGCCGGCCAGCCGCGACATCCACAGCTGGTCGCCCCATAACAGATGGTTCAACGTGCCCATCAGCGAACCGAAGAACAGGCCCTCATCCGCGGTGCGTTGTGCCTCGGTCAGCTCGCTCGCTGCGCGTATGATGCAGTCGTTCTGCCACTGGCCGTAGCGGGCCATGAGGCGTACGTAGGCGGGCGTGATCAATGCGCGAGATGTACGCGCACGGGCAGCTCGGTGTAACCGCGTACGAAGTTGGAGCGCGCACGTTTGGGCTCGCCAACCACTTCGATGGTGTGAAAGCGCGCGAGAATTTCCTCCCACAATACCCTTAGCTGCATCTCCGCCAGACGGTTGCCCATGCAGCGGTGGATGCCGTAGCCGAATGATACGTGCTGGCGTGCGTTGGGCCGGTCGATGATGAGTCGATCGGCGTCTTCGAAGGCGCGCTCGTCACGGTTACCGGACACGTACCACATCACCACCTTGTCACCGCGGCGAATGGTCTTGCCGCCGAGCTCATAGTCGCGCAGCGCAGTTCTGCGCATGTGCGACAGCGGCGTCTGCCAGCGGATGATCTCCGCCACCATGTTGGGGATCAGGCTGTGATCGGCACGCAGCTTCTCGTACTGTTCGGGAAAGCGGTTGAGCGCGTACACGCCGC
>JAUILW010000933.1 GCA_030432795.1 Gammaproteobacteria bacterium | reverse complement strand
GACGCACCGCGAATGAAGTCCGAGCCTGGGATGCGCACCGCCGGCGCGTCCGGCAGATCTCTGCTACTGATGGGTAGTTCGGCCATATGTCATTCCATCAGATGGGCATGTTCATGATGTCTTGGTAGGCACTCACCACCCGGTTTCGCACCTGAATCGTCGCCTGGACGGCGACGCTCGACTTCTGCGACGCCAGCATGGCGCCGACCAGGTCATCGCTCTTGCCGGTGACGAAGTCGTTCGCCGCTTTTGACGACGCTTTCTGCAAGGCGTTCACCTGCTTCAATGCGCCACCGAGCATGGCGCTGAAGTCCGTAGGCTCCGAGCGCTGGGGGCTTGTCCTGGCAACATCCGCCGAGGGGATCGCGCCGTTGATCTCGTTGCGCGTATGCGCCTGCATGCGCCTTATCTGCGCAAGGACGCTGTCGATGTCGCTGCGGGCAGCGCCAGGAGACTGCAGAGGACCTGATACGTTGATAGCCATCAATCCACCTCCATTCCGAGATCACGCAGTTTTTTCAACTTATAGCGCAGGGTGCGTTCGGAGATTCCCAACGCCTTCGCTGTCACGTTACGGCGCCCGTCGTGAGCCCGCAACGCGGCGACGATCGTCTCGCCTTCCGCATGCAGCATGCGGCTGCCCAGATCCGCAGCGGCCTGATCCAGCGATGCAAGACCGAGGTCGAGGTGATGGGCTTCGATGAGATCGCCATCGCACATAACCAGGGCGCGTTGCACTGCGTTCTCAAGCTCGCGAACGTTGCCTGGCCAATCATGTTGTACGAGGACCTGCTGAGCGCTCTCGCTGAACTCTGCCGCAGGCTTGCCCGGGCGTAAGCGCATATGTTTGTGCAGAAAGTGGTTCGCCAGGGGCATGATGTCCTCAGGCCGGCTGCGCAGCGGTTTGAGGTTCAAGGGGAACACGCTCAACCGGTAGTACAGGTCTTCGCGAAACTGGCCTTCCGCCACGGCGCGGGCCAGGTCCCGATTGCTGGTTGCAATGACGCGTACATCCACCGTCCGGGGCCGCTTCGCGCCCAGGCGTTCTACCTCACGCTCCTGCAGCACCCGCAGCAGCTTTGCCTGCAATGCCAGCGGCATCTCCGTAATTTCGTCGAGAAGCAGCGTGCCGCGTTCGGCTTGTTCAAACTTGCCTGGGCGGCTTTCCGTTGCGCCTGTGAACGCGCCTTTCTCATGCCCGAAGAGGATTGCTTCAAGCATGTTCTCCGGCAGGGCCGCGCAGTTGACGGCAACAAAGGGAGCATCAGCGCGAGCAGATTGCGCGTGCACGTGTCGCGCAACCACCTCTTTGCCGGTGCCGCTTTC
>JAUILW010000932.1 GCA_030432795.1 Gammaproteobacteria bacterium | reverse complement strand
CAGATGTTGTGCTGACGGCACTGCTGGGAGCCGCAGGAAGATGCGGGGCTGCGTGTGTCCAACGTCGACAAATGACGCCCGGCGGCGCGCCGGAGGTGCAGTCTCGGATCTCAAGATTGTCGCCCGTGCCATCGCCATCCGAATCCGCCCACTCACGCGCGTCTGCCGGGAAGGCATCACACAGGTTACCGACGCGATCTCCGTCGCTGTCTGCCTGATCGGCGTTGGCAATCCCCGGACAGTTGTCCACATCGTCCGTTACGCCATCACCGTCGCCGTCCGGCCCTGAGGTGGTAAACGCCACGCGCAGCGTGATGCTCCCTTGCGCACCAGCATAACCATCCACTGCGATGGCATAGCGGGTACCTGCTGTCGCTTGAAAACCAACCTGGCTCTGGCGACCGCCGGTATCGTCGTTGGAAGCCATCAGGGTGAGCCCTGTAACACTGCTGCCCGTGTACACCGCGAGCGTGGTGTCGAAGTTGCTGTCGAACGTGTCAAAGGACACTGGACCATCACTCGGTGCTTGCCAGCTCCACCAGACCGATGCCAACGGCGCAGACACGCCTGCGTGGTTCGGCTCCCCGAGCTCACCCGTGGCGCTGGTGTTGCGGCCGGTGGTCGTGGTGCCAGTGAGAGGCAGGCGATCTACGAAATCGTCGTTGTCCGGCACCGACCCGTCATCCACCGCGTAGTTCAGGATCACCTGACCGGTGTGGCCTGAGAACCCGTCCACAGCGATATGATACGTCGTGCCAGCAGCCACAGGCAGCGTCACCGAGCTCTGCAGCGATACGGCATCATCATTCGAGGCCAATACCCTGAGCCCGGCGATCGTATTCCCGGAGTACACCGCAAGCACCGTATCGAAGTCGCTACCAACCGTGTCCACCCGCAACGTGCCGGCTGATGAAGCGCTCCAGCGGTACCACAGGGAGTTCAGCGGCGTGCCGGCGCCAGCGTGGTTCGGCTCTCCCGCCTCACCGGTCGCCCGACCGTTGGCCGCAATGATCCGACCGTTGTCGCCTGGCAGCACTTCACCGTTGTCGAAATTGTCGTTGGCCGGTAGCACTCCCACCTGTTCGACCGCCACGAACACGGTCGCACTGCGCGCCTGGCCTTCCGGGTTGGAGACTACTACCGCGTAGGAACCCTGATCCGCCTCGCTCGCACTGGTGACGCTGTACGTCGGCGCATCAGCGCCAGGTATTGCCGCATCCCCCTGATCGGTACGAATCCACTGATAGGTAAGCGGCGCGGTTCCTGTAACCGCTATGCTCAGCGAAAACGTTCCGCCCACCAGCACCGTCTGGTCCGTAGGCTGCTC
>JAUILW010000931.1 GCA_030432795.1 Gammaproteobacteria bacterium | reverse complement strand
GCAGACGTACAACGCTGGTGAGCGCAGCCATCGCACGCAGGTGCAGGTGGTATTTGCGCTGCAGTAGCGCGTGAACTGCGCACGGCCGGCGTTGGTAATGCCTGTGCCTGCCCGCTAGCATATCCCGCGCGTCGCACTTCCGGCGGCGCCTGGATGGGAGGATGCATGGGCCGGTACGACAAGTACGACACGTTTCTGGTGGAGTACCCGCAGCCGCGGGTGATGAAGCTGATCTTCAACAAGCCGGAGCGCCTGAACGCGCTCGATCGGGTGGGGCATCGTCAGCTCACCTATATCTGGCGCGACATCGACGAGGACGAGGACATCGACTGCGTGATCCTCACCGGCACCGGCCGAGCCTTTTCCGCCGGTGGCGACTTCACCATGATCGAGGAGATCATGAGCGACGAGCGCGTGCGCGCGACGGTGTGGAAGGAAGCGCGCGATCTCGTCTACAACATCATCAACTGCGGCAAGCCCATCATCTCTGCGATCAACGGACCCGCCGTGGGTGCAGGGCTCGTCGCCGGCCTGCTCGCGGATATCTCCATCGTTGGTCGCTCCGTCAGCATCACCGATGGCCACACGCGTCTGGGGGTGGCTGCGGGCGACCACGCGGTGATTCTCTGGCCGTTGCTGTGCGGCATGGCCAAGGCCAAGTATTACCTGATGACGTGCGATCGATTGTCAGGAGAAGAAGCGGAGCGCATTGGTCTCGTGTCCATGTGCGTGGACGATGACGCGCTGCAGGACACGGCGCTCGAAGTGGCGGGCAAGCTGGCGGCGGGGGCACCCAACGCCATCCGCTGGACCAAGTACGCACTCAACAACTGGCTGCGCATGGCGGGGCCCAGCTTCGATGCGTCCACCGCGCTCGAGTTTCTCGGCTTCGCATCGTCGGAGGCCCGTGAAGGTCTCAGTGCACTGCAGGAGAAGCGGCCGCCCAGTTTCGATCAGGGGTCGCCCGTCTGAGCGGGCGCGAAGGAGCAAAAGCGATGGAACAGTTTGAAGGAAAGATTGCCGTCGTCACGGGTGGCGGCACCGGTATGGGCCGTGAGCTGGTACGTCAGCTCGTCGCCGAAGGCTGTCATGTGGCCATGTGCGATGTGTCGGAAGCCAACATGCGTGAAACCGTGGCGCTGTGCGGTGAAGCCGGCGTGCGTATCACCACGCACGTGTGCGATGTGTCTGACGAAGCTCAGGTGAACGCTTTTCGCGACGCGGTTATGGCAGAGCATGACACACAGCACATCAACCTGTTGTTCAACAACGCCGGTATCGGTGGCGGTGGTGAGTTTGTCACAGGTAGTCGCGAGGAGTGGGAGCG
>JAUILW010000165.1 GCA_030432795.1 Gammaproteobacteria bacterium | reverse complement strand
TGTGGATTTATCATTCGCTGTCAAAGTGCTCACCGCGTTCGGCGTGGCGCTCGGTTTTATCGTGCCCGCCATCGGCACCAACTACCTGTTCTCGCAGAAGGGCAAGGCGCTGTTTTTCATCGACGCCGCCTATTGGCTGCTGTTCTACACCGCTATGGGGCTAGTGCACGCCTGGCTGGCATAGCTGCCCGTCAATCCAGGTTGCCCGCACGCCAACGCGGCTGAGGTCTTCCCGCGCCTGAGTCCAGGAGCGATCAAGCAGGCAGAGATCAGCCGGTTCGCCGGCGGCCAGCTTCCGTGGCCGTGCCGGGGTCTGCGCTGCGCCGAGAAACAGGCCCAGCGCAGCTTCAGGAGATAACGCCTCGCCGGCGCCGAGCTCTGCGCCGGCGGCGGTGCGTCGATCCACCGCTGCTTGCATGGCGGCCCAGGGATCTGCCTCGCCGAACGGTGCATCGGTGCCGGCGGCGAGCGGAATGCCGTGCTGCAGAAACGCTCGGCCGCGATACAACCAGCCATGTTCGTCTGCGGCAATATCCTGTCGGTACGCATCACCCCGCTCGCGCACGAAGTTGGGCTGGGTGACGATGGTGACGCCCCGTGCCGCTATCGCTGGTAACAGCGCGGGAGGAACTACCGAGGCGTGTTCGATGCGATCGCCTGAGTGTGTGCCCACGCGTTCCAGGGCCGACAGGGTGAAGACCAGACTCAGTTCCGTCACCGCGTGCACGGCGATGGGCATGTCGCGCGCGTGCGCGGCGGCGATGTCGTCGCAGAACGCATCGAACGCCGGCAGGTGATCGTCATGCAGGTGGAACTTGCGTAAGGAGATGCCGTCTGCCAGCCGTCCGGCCAGCGTCACCTTCTGCAGGACGTCGCCCGCCGCCTGTCGCCCTCGAAAACTTGCATTGGTGTTCTTGTCATTGCGCGGCGTCATGTCCGTGAACGCGGTAATACCGAGCCGTGCTAGGGCGCGGCTTGCGTCGCCGATCTCCGCGCCAGTGAGCGGTGTGCTGCGCAACAGCTCGTCCTGATCGAACAGCCTGCCATCAGCGGGTGCGTGCAGACCCAGGGCCTGCATGGCGCGGCTGTTGAGTATCCACAGCCGTCCGCTGCGGTGTTGCAGGCGCACCGGCCTTGCAGGTCCGTGACGATCAAGCCATGCGCGATCGATATCGCCAGCGACGTGCTCGTGGTAGCCCACGCCGCGCAGCCAGCCGCTACCCTCTGCGTGGTTCAGCGCATCCATCAGTTCGGACTCGCCGGCAACGGCTGGCGGGCCGCAACGAACAGAAGCGCGTGCGGCCGCGTAGGCAAAGAAGTGCAGGTGGTGGTCGTGCAGGCCTGGCAGCAGCAGGCCGCCCTCAGCTTCGACGATCCGTTCGCCAGACCTGCGCCGCAGGCGGCCCACGGCGGTGATCACACCGCTTTGTATACGTAGATCCTGGCCGTCGTGGCCGTTGATCTCCGCGCCGGTAATCAGCCAGTCAATCAGACGACGGCAGCTTCTTGGTGTCTTTGGTCATCAGCAGCTCACCGCCACTGCCCACGGAACCCTCGCCGGCTTTTACGCACAAAACTTCCAGGGTTTCGTCGGCGTTGACGTAGCGCTTGCCGATCACGCAGCCGTGCATGTGCTCGTCATCCGCCGTGCCGGACTTGTCGCCGCCGGCTTCCACCATCGGCGCGCCGCCGCAAGTCAGGTCGGCGCCCGCAGGCGCTTTGATTACCATCACTTCGGCATCGCACACGGCACTTGCCAGACGTAGCCCGGGGCGTAGATCCGCCATCACTTCCTCCTCAAACCGGTTGATTTCTCATGATCTGCACTACGCCGGCTGGTTGCAACCGGCCGGTGCACGGGTCAGCTTCCCCGTGCGATCTGTGGAACGCCCTCGGGCAGATCCACCCAGCCCTGCTTACTGTCGCACCACACGTGAAAACCCGGCGCGAAGCCGTCGGTGCTGTCCAGCGTGCCGGTCTTCAGGAACAGCACATCCGGCTGCGAGGGGATGGCCGAGTAGATCGGCGAGCCGCAGTTGCCGCAGAAATGGCGCTCGACGGTGTTGCCGCTTTCGGTATCGCTGTCCTCGTACAGCTTCGGCTCGCCGGTGAGCTGAAACGCCGCTTTTGGCACGCCGTAAAGCGTGGAGAAGGCGGAGCCTGCCTGGCGCTGGCAGTTCTTGCAGTGGCAGATGCCTGCCATCAGCGGCTCGCCTGAGAATTCGTAACGGATATCGCCGCAGAGGCAGCCTCCGGTGTGTTGTCCCATGGTCCCTTCCCCTTCCTTACTGTCGAGTTGCGGTAGGTGTCGAATATACCGGTTTGTGGCCGGTTCGGCCCGCGGACGATCTTCTTCCTGCGAAGGCGTTGAACACAGCGCAGGCGTGCCCGATGATGGCTTTTCATTCCCTTGCTGAAGCACCTTCATGATTCGTTACCTGCTCGTTTACCTGCTGCTACTGCCGTTGGCGGCGCACAGTTATGAAGTGGTGCTTCAGGGCGGCCGGGTGATGGACCCGGAGACGGGCCTTGATGCTGTGCGCAATGTGGCGATCGATGACGGTCGCATCGCTGCCATCAGCGAGGCGGCGCTGGAGGGCGATGCCGTGGTGGATGCCGCCGGGATGGTGGTTGCTCCAGGCTTCATCGATCTGCACGCGCATGGTCTGGACCCGCGCAGCAATGCCTTTCAAGCGGCAGATGGTGTGACCACGGCGCTGGAGCTTGAGCAGGGGGTGCTGCCTGTGGCGGCCTGGCTCGAAGGGCAGCGCGGCAAGCTGATCACCCACTACGGCGCGGCCTCCGGGCATCTGGCGGCGCGCATCCAGCAGACCACGGGCATTGAGGTGGGTAACCCTGTGTATGCGCAAGCTTCGCTGCAGGCGGATGCGGGTGACAGCTACGCCAACGCGCATCTCGCAGGCGAGTCACTGGATGCGTTACTTGGCCGTTTGGAGCAGGGGCTGCTGGAAGGTGGCCTGGGTATCGGCTCCGGCATCACCTACATGCCGGGTGCGGACCATGCGGAGATTCTGGCTCTGTTCAAACTGGCGGCGCGTTACGAGGTGCCGATGTTCACCCACATTCGCCAGGCGCGGCACATGGGTGGCGATCTACTCGCGCCTTTGCAGGAGGTGCTGGCGGATGCGGCGGCCACCGGCGCATCGCTGCACGTGGTGCACATCAACTCGAGCCTCGATGAATCCGTGCGCACAGCCATGGACATGATCCGTGGCATGCGCGCACAGGGCCTGGATATCACCACGGAGAGCTATCCCTATACGGCGGGCTCCACCCGGCTGGAGAGTGCGTTGTTCGAAAACTACGAAGGCGACTACGGCCAGTTGCAGTGGACGGAAACCGGCGAGCGGCTCACCAGGGAAACCTTCGATGAGTACCGTGCCCGCGGTGGTTGGGTGATCATTCATGGGCGTAACGAAGACACCAACCGCTGGATCGTCGCGCAGCCGGATATCATGGTGGCGAGCGACGGCGTGCCCTACATAGGCGACTTCTCCCATCCACGCAGCGCCGGCACGTACGCGCGCGTGTTAGGCAAATACGTTCGTGAGGATCACGCGCTGCCGCTGATGACAGCGCTGAAGAAGATGACCCTGGACCCGGCGCGTCGTCTGGAGGCCTTTGCACCAGCGATGCGCCGAAAGGGACGGCTGCAGGTGGGTATGGACGCTGACATCGTCGTATTCGACGCGGACAGCGTGATCGATCAGGCGACCTACACGCTGCCGGCGCGGCGTTCCGCCGGCATCCGCGACGTGCTGGTGTCCGGCACGTTCGTGGTGCGCGGCGGCGAGCCGGTGGAAGGCGTGTTTCCCGGGCAACCGGTGCGATCCGAGCTCGCGCCCAGATAGCCTAACCGCGTTGCCGGCCGGAGCCCTCTCGGATCAGGTCGGTCACGCCGTCCCAGGCCTCGTGCTCTTCGCGCCACATCTCGAACATGTTGCGTATGACGGGCGCGTCACCGTGCAGCTCCACATAGCAGCCCAGATCGCGGCGGCAGTCCATGTAGGCTACGTAGTCGCCGCCCCATAACGTGCACGCGGTCTCGTAGCCTGCTTCTTCGAAGCGTTTGGCTTCGCCGGTCACGTCGGACACCAGCAGCCCGATGTGATGGAAGCCATACTCGCCGGGCTTGTACATGTCGCGGTAGATGGACGGTGTGTCGTCATGTTGGGCGATGAACTGGATGTGTGCCGGGCCTGCCTGACCGAAGGCGTAGCTGACATCCGCCTCCACGTGCTCGCCTTTGTAGAGAAAGTTCTCCGCGATGTGGTGGCGCACCACGTGGAACGGGCCCGCACCTACAAGGCGGTTCCAGGTACGACACGCTTCGTCGATGTCCTCGACGAAGTAGGCGTATTGCCAGATGGGATGGCGGATAAGCGGATGCGCAATCATGGAAACTCCCCCTCATTGAAGTCACATGCAAGCATACTGCGATACAGCTGCTTTCGGCACGTCGCATCGCATACAATCCTGAGCGATCGCACTAAGGGAGGAGCCAGCATGTCCATTGAGAACGGTGAGCGTTTTCTGCGCAAGCTGCATGCAGACGCAACGTTGCGCGACCAGGTCAAGCAGGAGGGCCCCGCCGCGTTTGAAAACATCTCCGCCTCTGCGGATGCCAGCGCCACCGCGTGGGAAGTGGTGGTGGCGGCGATTCGCGAGATCGAGCGGGCAGAACGCGCCTGACACATCCCCTCAGGAACGCAGTGGTTTTATCGTCTGCTGCTTCCTTTGCGCTTGCAGATGGTCTATACAGAAGGTTGGTTCGGTGAGCGCGAAGCAGGGGGAGCTACGCGTGTTGTGCTGTCACGCCCGGGCCACTCCCTGATTCCCAGCTGCCGAAGGCTTCCATCAGAGGACGATTCGGGAGGGGAAATGAGAAGATCATTCGACACACTGAGGTCGGGGCGGCAGGGTATCGCCGCAGCCTTGTTACCTGTTCTGGCCGCATTCGCGGCCAGCATTACCACTTTGAGCAGCGTGGCAGCCGTCGCCGCAGAGAACAGCCTCGCTATCGAGGAGATCGTTGTTACCGCGCGCAAACGCGAGGAACGGCTGGTAGACACGCCGGTAGCCATTGCTGCACTTGCGCAGGAGGAAGTTGAGGCCTACTACACGCGCGACCTCGATCAGCTCACCACGCGCATACCCGGCGTGCAGATCGGCCATGCGGCCGGTGGCGGTGCCGGGGGCAGCATCTTCATTCGCGGCGTGGGCAACCTTGCGGTGGACTACGGTGCCGACCAACCGGTGTCCCTGGTCATCGACGGCATGAGCTTCAGCCGCGGGCACATGCTCGACACGGGGCTGTTCGACCTGCAGTCCGTGGAAGTGTTGAAGGGCCCACAGGCGCTCTATTTCGGCAAGAACAGCCCGGCAGGTGTGATCTCCGTGACCAGCGTTACGCCGGAGGTCGGTGCGGAGATGAATGGGTTCGTGCGCGCGGCGTATGAATTCGTTACAGAAGACCCGGTGCTGGAAGCCGGCCTATCGTTTCCCGTAGGCGATACCCTGGCCATTCGCGTGGCGGGCCGTTATCAGGACATGCGGGGTGGTTATCTCGAGAACTCAGCGCAGCCGCTGGACACCACGGCCATCAACGGTGGCCCAGCGCGCGGTGCATCGTACGATGACTATCCGCAACAGGAGCAGAACGTGGTGCGGCTTACGGCGGTGTGGGAGCCGACCGACCGCTTCGATGCGACGCTGAAACTGTTCCGCTCTTTCACCAAGCAGAACGATGCGGGGCGCACGGTGCTGTACTCCTGCGTCGACGGTCCCGGTGCCAATCCGTACTACCTGTTCCTGCCGGATCCAACACAGGTCTGCCCAAACAACGAGCCGAAGCTGCGCAGGAACGGTGCGTTGCCGCCGGCAGTCGTGGCGAATGGTGCGCCGAACCTCACGGAAAGTTCCGACTTTTTCAACAGGTTGGTGAACGAGATGCACACCCTGGAGATGAATCTGGATTTGGGTGCGTTCAAGCTCTCGTCTGTGACCGGTTTCTGGGACTACAAGCACCGTGAGTACACCAACTACGACTACACGAGTTACGCCATCGTCGTGTCGAGGCAGGGGGAGTCGGGTGAGTCGTTTACCCAGGAGCTGCGGCTGCAGTCCCAATTCGATGGCCCGCTCAACTTCATGCTCGGTGCGTTCTATGAGGACTCTGAGCGCGACCTGGATGCGCCTGTGCAGATTCTGCCCAACGCGTTTGTGGGTGGCCCGGATCCGGACCCGAATTCCATCTACCCCGGCACGAGCATCAACTACCACCAGCACTGGGACAACAACATCGAAAGCTTCTCGGTGTTCGGCAGCATCGACTGGGACATCAACGACCAGTTTTCGCTGACCGCCGGTGCACGCTACACCGACGAGGAGCGTGACTCCTTCGGCGGCAATATCTACGAGCGCGGGCTCGGCTTCTCCCCGGATGGCGTGTTCTACTCGCCGGAAGGAAGTGCGGACAATCTGTCGCCGGAAGTCACGCTGAGCTGGACCCCACAGGAAGACCTGCTGGTGTACCTGGCGTACAAGACCGGATTTCAGTCTTTTGGAATTTCCAATCCTGGGACGGTGCCCGACCTGTCCGCAGCCACACAAGCGGCGATCGACGATTTCTTCATATTCGACGAAACCGAGGTGGATGGGTTTGAGCTCGGCGCGAAGGGCTACTTCCTGGACGGGCGCATGTCTGCGGATGTCACGCTCTACTCCTACGAGTACACCGACCTGCAGGTGGCGGTGTTCGATTCCACGACCACGACGTTTTCCACGCAGAACGCGGCGGTGGCAACCGTTGAGGGCATTGAAGCCAACGTCGTCTTTCAGGCGACCGAAGCACTGCAGCTGCGCGCAGCCGGCCAGTACAGCGCGCTCGAGTTCGACAAGTTTGCCGACGCACAGTGCCACACGGCGCAGCTCGTGGTGGCTACGGGGCCCGGCTGCCACTTTGATCCTGTGATCGGCGCGAATGTGCAGGACCTTTCGGGTGAGCGCTACGGCGGCCCGCCCCTGCAATTCAATGTCGGGGCAACGTTCGACACCATGCTGACGGCGA
>JAUILW010000164.1 GCA_030432795.1 Gammaproteobacteria bacterium | reverse complement strand
ATGCGATACAGTTTCGTGATCGCCTGCGCGATGCGGGCTTCGAAGCGTTTCTCTCCACCGTCAGGACCGACGACGGTCCGCGGCATCGGGTCGCGGTAGGGCCGTTTCTCGATGAGCGGGAAGCCGAACTGCTGCGCGAACAGATTTCCGAACGCTTCGACACAGGCGCACAGCTCATGGCGTTTGCCGATTGATGGCCACGCTCGACATCGTACTGCTGGTGGTGATTGTGATGTCAGCGCTGATGGGGTTGTTCCGTGGACTCTTTCGCGAGGTGGTGTCGCTCGCCACGTGGATCACGGCGTTTATCGCCGGTATGTATTTTGCGCCTTCGCTGGCTGAGCGGCTGGCGATTGCCAACAATCCGACGGTCGGGCTCGCTATCGGCTTCGTCGTCGTGTTCATCGCCACACTCATCCTGGGCGGTATTGTGCAGTGGGCGATCTCGCGGCTGGTAGAATCCACCGGGCTGAGTGGTACCGACCGGGTGTTGGGCTTCGTTTTTGGCGGGTTACGGGGCGCGGTAGTGTGTATCGTTGCGCTGATTGCGTTGCGGCCTTTCGCGGGGGATGCCGACTGGTGGCAGGCGTCGCGACTGCAGGGCGAGCTGCTCGCCTTTGAAGAAGATGTGCTGGAGCTGATCGGCACGGCGCGAGCGACAGTATGGGAAATGGCCGGGCAGCGGCGGTGAGAACGGTTTTCAGGTATGGCTACGGAGATCGACTGACGTGTGTGGAATTGTTGGGATCGTGGGCGCCGGAAACGTCAATCAGGAGCTGTACGATGCGCTGACGGTGCTCCAGCATCGCGGCCAGGATGCCGCGGGCATGGTGACCATCGAGGGAGAGAAGATCGCCCTGCGTAAAGCCAACGGCCTGGTGCGTGATGTGTTCCAGCAGCGGCACATGCTGCGCCTGCAGGGCCACTACGGCATCGGCCACGTGCGCTACCCGACGGCAGGATCTGCTTCCAGCGCAGAGGCCCAGCCCATGTACGTGAATTCCCCCTACGGCATCGCTCTGGCCCATAACGGCAACCTCACCAATGCCGATACGCTAAAGATCGATCTGTTCCGCGAGGAACTTCGTCATATCAACACCGAAAGCGATTCGGAGGTGCTGCTCAACGTTTTCGCTCACGAGCTGCGTGCGCTGGGCAAATACCAGCCGAGCCATGAGGACGTCTTCGAAGCGGTAGCGCAGGTGCACAAACGCTGTCGTGGTGCCTACGCAGCGGTCGCGCTCATACTGGGTAGCGGCCTCCTGGGTATCCGCGATCCGCTCGGCATTCGGCCGCTCGTGATCGGCCACAGAAAGGGCGCCACGCAGGACGAGTACATCCTCGCCTCGGAATCCGTAGCGCTGGACGTGCTCGGTTTCGACATCGTTGGCGATGTGGCGCCAGGGGAGGCGGTGTTCATCACTCTGGATGGGCAGCTCCACCGTAAGGTGTGCGCCGAGAACACCAGGCTCACCCCCTGTATCTTCGAGCATGTCTACCTTGCACGACCCGATTCGATCATGGACGGTGTGAGCGTGTACAAAGCCAGGTTGCGTATGGGCGAGTACCTCGCCGACCGTATTCTGGAGATGTACCCGAACGGGGAGCACGACATCGATGTAGTCATCCCGATTCCGGAAACGTCGCGCACTTGCGCCATGCCGCTGGCGCACAAGCTGGATGTGAAGTTTCGCGAAGGTTTCGTCAAGAATCGGTACATTCCGCGCACCTTCATCATGCCGGGGCAGCAGGAGCGCAGAAAGTCGGTGCGGCAGAAGTTCAACGCTATTCCGCTGGAGTTCAAAGACAAGAACGTGCTGCTGGTGGACGATTCCATCGTGCGCGGCACCACCATCAGCCGCATCGTGCAGATGGCGCGCGACGCGGGTGCCCGACGGGTCTACGTGGCCTCTGCCGCGCCTATCGTGCGCTACCCCAACGTCTACGGCATCGACCTGCCGGCGGAGGAGGAGTTTGTCGCCCAGGCCGGTGATCAGGAGGCTATCTGCGAGGCGATTGGCGCCGACTGGCTGCTCTACCAGCGCCTTGACGATCTGGTGCTGGCCGCTCAGGAGGGCAATCCGGGCATAGAGGCTTTCGAGTGCTCGGTTTTCGACGGGAATTACGTGACGGGTGACATAGACGCTGGTTATCTCGAACGTCTATCGTTGCATCGAAACGACGAGTCGAAGAAACGCCGTGCGGCTGAACAAAGCTGGGAACCCAGCGTCCCCGAACTACACAATCACGCCTGAGGCGAGCAATAAGGGGGTGATGGACGCCATCGACCGCCTGCGCGCGTCGTTGGACGGCGTGCTCCTTGGTAAGTCGAGGCAGGTTCAGCTTGCGCTGGCGTGCCTTTTCGCCCGCGGACATCTGCTCATCGAGGACCTGCCCGGCATGGGCAAGACCCTGCTCTCCCAGGCCCTGGCACGGGTACTTGGCCTGAGCTACAACCGGGTGCAGTTCACATCTGATGTGCTGCCTGCCGATATCATCGGCACCTCGGTGTTCGACCGCGAAACCGGCACGCTCAAATTTCTCGAAGGGCCGCTGTTTGCTCAGGTGGTGCTGGCCGACGAGATCAACCGCGCCACCCCCAAGAGCCAGAGCGCGCTGCTCGAAGCGATGGAGGAGCGGCAGGTGACGGTCGAAGGTCAGCCGCGGCCGCTGCCAGCGCCGTTCTTCGTCATCGCCACGCAGAACCCGGTGACCCAGGCAGGCACCTTTCCGCTGCCCGAGTCGCAGCTCGACCGCTTTCTGATGCGCATCGAGCTGGGCTACCCGGACCCTGATGCTGAGCGGGAGCTGCTGCGCGGCGGCGATGGTCGGCGCAGGCTCGAGGGGCTCGCTGCCGAGATCGACCTCGCCATGCTGCAGCAGATTCAAAGTGCGGTAGACGCGGTGAAGGTCGCCGACCCGCTCATCGACTATATCCAGCGGCTTGTGGCCTACACACGCACCCGCGGCGAGTTCGCCTATGGCCTGTCTCCCCGCGGCACGCTTGCGCTCCTGCAGGCGGCCCGTGCCTGGGCGTTGCTACAGGATCGTCGGCATGTGGTGCCGGAGGACGTGCAGGCCGTGCTTGGCGGTGTCATAGAGCATCGCCTTCGTGAATCCGCCGACTTTGCCGGCCACGGTGGTGCTGCGCTTGCGCAAAAACTGCTGACCAGCGTCGACGTGGTTTAGTCGCTACCGGGATGTCTGAGGGTGTGATCAGCGATCGCTTTGGGCAGTGGCTCGAGCGGCGCATCCCGCCCAGCTCCAGCATCACGCTCAATCAGGCGAACGTATTCATCTTTCCCACCAAGGTGGGGTTTGGCTTCGGTGCGTTCATCGGCCTGTTGATCATCGGCGCCATCAACTACCAGGCAAGCCTGGTGTTTGCGTTGGCGTTTCTGCTCGGCGCGATGTTCCTGGTGACCATCCTGTACACCTTCAGAAATCTCTCCGGGCTGCGTTTGGAACTTGCAGGGGCACGTCCCGGATTCGTCGGCGAGGACATCGAGTTCAGCGTGCGGGTGGTGCGTCCCTCCGGTCGCGGCCGGGAGGGTGTGCAACTCGGCTGGCCCGGCGGCATCCCCCAGTGGGCGGAGATCATCGACACCGAAGCGGACGTGGTGCGGCTGTTTGTGCGCGCCACGCAGCGCGGCTGGCTGGAGCCGGGGCGGTTACTCGTGGAGACCTACTATCCTCTCGGCTTGCTGCGTGCCTGGACCTGGGTGGATCTGAACGCCCGGGCGTTGGTGTATCCGAAACCTATTTTTGAGGATCTGCCGAAGTTTTCCGCAGGCAAGCGCGATGAAGGCGTGCTCATCGACCCCCTGGGCAGCGAAGACTTCACCGATATCAAAGCCTATACCCAGGGTGACCCGATCAAACATGTGCTGTGGCGTTCCTATGCACGTTCGGATGGTCGCGACCTGCAGGTGAAACGTTTTACGAGCTATCAGGAGCCGCGCCTGTGGTTGCGGTTCGACGATGTACCTGGTGGCACCGAGGAACGGCTGCAGCGGCTGACGGGCTATGCGTTGACGGCGTGCCGGCAGGACCGTGAGTTCGGCCTGGACATGGGCATGAGCCGCGCGCGCATCGCGCCGGGTGTCGGCGAAGCACACCTTGAGGATGTGCTGCGGGAGCTGGCGCTGTATGGCTACTAGCAGACCATCCGGCATCGAATCACAGATTCCGCGCAATGCATTGGCGCTGCTCATGGTGGCGCAGGCAGCCGTTGTGGCGCCGCACGCGCTGCAGCTATCGCCGTGGATCATTGTCATGTGTTTCGTCTGCGGCTGTTGGCGCACGCTCGTGTATCAGGGGCGCTGGGCATTTCCGTCCCGGGCGGTGAAGGCTGGCCTGGTGGTGTTCGGCAGTATTGGCGTCGTGCTCTCCAGCACCGGTGGGTTCAGCCTCGAGGCTTTCGTATCGCTCCTGGTGCTGGCGTTCGGTTTCAAACTGGTGGAAATGAAGTCGCGCCGCGATGCGTATGTAGTGATCTTCTTGGCTTACTTCGTCGTGGCTGCCGAGTTTCTCTTCGATCAGAGCCTGTTCGTCGCGATCTATGAGTTCGTCGCGGTCATCATCGTCACCGCCGCCATGGTGGGGCTGAATCAGATGCGCACTCGGGTGCGGCCCATGGCGTCTGCGCGCCTTGCGCTGTCGCTGATGATGCAGGCGCTGCCGCTGACGGTGGTGCTGTTCCTGTTCTTCCCGCGGGTGATGCCGTTGTGGAGCGTGCCGGTGCCGGGTAACACCCCGATCGGTCTGCAGGAGGAAATTGAGCCGGGCGATCTCGCCGGCCTCACCCAGTCGGACGCAGTGGCATTTCGGGTCGTGTTCGACGACGGACCGCCACCGTTCTACCGCGAGCTCTATTGGCGCGGAGTGGTCTACAACGTCTTCGAGAACGGCCGCTGGCGCATGGCGCCGCCTCAGTTCGGTGCGGATATCCATCTTGGTACCGCCGAGCAGGGCGGATACGAGGTGATGCTGGAGCCCACCGCGCAGAACTGGTTGTACGGCCTTACGGTGCCCACGCAGTTCGATAACCGTGCCCGACTCACCCGCGACATGCGCTTGATCACTGAAGACCCGGTGCTTTCGGTAACGCGGTACCGCTTGAGTTCGGCGCCCGGCGCGCGCTTCGGCGTGACGCTTACCGACGCCGAGCGGGACTTCGAGACATACCTTCCGGATGTGAATGAAAACCCGCGCCTGGCAGCGTTCGCACGCGATCTCTACCAGCGCGAAGGCGATGTAGGGCGTTTCGCCGAAGCGTTGCTCGACCATATCCGCGCCGAGCCCTACGCCTATACGCTCAAGCCGCCGGACCTTGGCGATGGCCCGCGCCTGGACGCGTTCTGGTTCGATACACGCAGCGGCTTCTGTGCGCACTACGCCAGCGCCTTCGTCTATGCCATGCGCAGCGTCGGTATTCCCGCGCGTATGGTGGGAGGCTACCTCGGCGGTGAGCGAAACCCGCTGTCCGATCACATCGTCGTGCGTCAGTACGATGCGCATGCATGGGCGGAGATCTGGCTCGAAGGGCAGGGCTGGCGGCGTTTCGATCCCACGGGTGCGGTGGCGCCAGAGCGGGTTGAGCAGGGTCTCGCCGCGGCGTTGTCTTCCCAGGACCGTCTGTCGCTGTCAGCGCTGACCAACGCGCGTTTCGGCGAGCAGGGACTGGTGGGGCGGCTGCTGTACATGTTCGACTCCGTAGACCACAACTGGAACATGTTTGTCGTCGGTTTCGATGGCGGTGTGCAGCAGCAGTTTCTCAGCCGCTGGCTCGGTGATCTGACGCCCGCACGTGTCGGCCTGACCATGCTCGCGCTTGGCGCGCTGTGTCTCGGCCTCACCGGGCTTATCCTCTTCGTGCGTCGCCGGCCGAAGAGCCGCCACCCGGTGGTGCGCTTTTACGAGCGCTTCGTTGCACGTGCCCAACGTCTCGGCATCCAGCGACAGGCTGGAGAGACACCCGGTGCTTTTGTGCGTCGCGCTGGACTCAACGCTGGCGTGGAACCGGAACTTACCGAACGGCTGGCGCGCCAGCTCGAAGCCGCATTGTACGATCCGGAAGCCACCGACGAGGGCGACGCGGTGCGCGCGGGGCTGCGACGCCTGGCGCTGCGCATGACCTTCGCTACCCGATGACATGAGTGCCGGGTTGCGCATCGCGTTGATGCAGGCCTGGTGAATTGATCTAATGGCGGGGTGAAAACCCTGCAACGCACTACCCCCTGTGTGGGCATCTGTTCCACGACCTATGGCGATCTCGTCTGTCGAGGCTGCAAGCGTTATGCCCACGAGATCGTGCAGTGGAATGGCTATGACACCGAGCAGCGGGATACGGTGTGGCAGCGCCTGCTCAACCTGCGGGCGGAAACGGTGCGTTGCGCGTTATCGGTCAGCGACGAAGCGCGATTCGCGCAGACGGTGGCTGGCTTCGACCTGCCAGAGGAGGAGCCCTGGCCGGTGCTTGCCTATGAGGTGCTGCGTCGTGTCGTGCGCAGGGATCAGCCCATCGAATCGTTCGGGTTGGCCGTTACCGGCGAGCCGGCGAATGCCTTGATGCTTCTGCGGCGTATCGATGCCGACATCTATCAACGTGCGCTGGCCCACTACGAGCACAGCTATCGCGTTTCTGCACAGTGACATGAAGCCGGTCGAGGAGTTTCTCCGTTGCGAGACGCCGGCCGCCTGGCTCGACGCCGTGCCCGAGCATCTCGATGTGCTGCTCATCGATCACGCCAACTGCGAGAAAAAGGCGGCGGGGACAGCGCTCAGCCTGCTGTACCGCTACACGGAGCATCCGGAGCTTCTGCTGCGCATGTCCAAACTTGCACGAGAGGAGCTGCGCCACTTCGAGCAGGTGCTCGGCATCATGCGCAAGCGCGGCATCGCCTATCGGCACGTGGATGCCGCCCGCTATGCAGGCGATCTACGAGCCTGGGTACGCAATCACGAACCTTCGCGGCTGGTGGATGTGCTACTGGTCGGGGCGGTGGTCGAAGCGCGTTCCTGCGAGCGATTCATGCGCCTGGCACCGGTGCTCGATGCCGAGCTTGGCGCGTTTTACCTGGGGTTATGCGAGTCGGAGGC
>JAUILW010000163.1 GCA_030432795.1 Gammaproteobacteria bacterium | reverse complement strand
ACCCACAAAGCGCTGATGAGCGCAGGCGTTGAGGTCGGTGAGGTGTCGCAGTACACCGGTTTTCCCGAGATGATGGACGGCCGCGTAAAGACGCTGCACCCAAAGGTACATGGCGGCATTCTCGGGCGGCGGGCGATCGATGGCGAGGTCATGGGCCAGCACGGTATCGAGCGCATCGACATCGTCGTGGTGAATCTCTACCCCTTCGCGCAAACCATCGCTCGGCCGGACTGTACCCCTGAGCTCGCCATCGAGAACATCGACATCGGCGGCCCGGCCATGCTGCGATCTGCCGCGAAGAACCATGCCGATGTTCTGGTGGTTGTGGATCCGGCGGACTACGACGAAGTGCTGGTGGCACTCGCCGAGGGCGGCATCACCGCGGAGATGCGTCGACGTTATGCCGTGAAAGCCTTTCGCCACACCGCCCACTACGATGCCACCATCGCCCAGTACCTGGGTGAGGACAGTGAATTCCCGAGTGAACTGACCCTGCCGTTCAGCCACTTCATGGGCATGCGCTACGGCGAAAATCCGCACCAGCAGGCAGCCTTTTACCGCGAAGCGCAGCCACCGGCGGGCAGCGTAGCGGCACTTACTCAGCTGCAGGGCAAAGCGCTGTCATACAACAACATCGCCGATGCGGATGCGGCACTCGAGTGCGTGAAGGTATTCGACGAGCCGGCTTGTGTAATCGTCAAGCACGCCAACCCCTGTGGTGTGGCGATTGCGCCCGACATCACCCAGGCCTACGAGCTTGCCTTTGCGGCGGATACCACCTCCGCGTTCGGTGGCATCATCGCCTTCAACCAGGCGTTGGATGCAACCACCATGCGTACGGTGCTCGACAAGCAGTTCGCCGAAGTAATCATGGCGCCGTCGGTCAGCGATGAGGCGGTGCAAGCGGCAAAGGCAAAGAAGAACGTGCGTGTGCTCGCGTGTGGTGATCTGTCAATCGGAGGGCGCGGCCGCGAATTCAAGCGCGTGGGTGGTGGCCTTCTGGTGCAGGACGCCGATGAGACCTGCTTTGCTGAAGAAGGCTTGAAGGTGGTCACCGAACGCGCCCCGAGCGAGCAGGAAATGCAGGACCTGCTGTTTGCCTGGAAGGTTGCCTGGTTCGTGAAATCCAACGCCATTGTCTACGCGCGTAACGGCCAGACGGTGGGCGTTGGCGCAGGCCAGATGAGCCGCGTCATCAGCGCCCGCATCGCGGCGATGAAGGCGGAGGAGGAAGGCTTGGCGGTGCCGGGTTCGGTGATGGCGTCCGATGCATTTTTCCCGTTCAGAGATGGTATCGATGCTGCGGCCGAGGCGGGCATCGTCGCAGTGATACAGCCCGGCGGAAGCATGCGCGACGACGAGGTGATCGCCGCCGCCAATGAGCACGGCATCAGCATGGTATTCACCGGCATACGTCACTTCCGTCACTGACAGCTGGCCATTAACTACCGAAGAGGGGGCAGCATATGAAAGTACTCGTCATCGGCTCGGGCGGCCGCGAGCATGCATTGGCATGGCACGCGAAGCGCGGCGCAGGAGTGGAAGAAGTGCTGGTCGCACCGGGCAACGCTGGTACCGCGCGCGAACCGGGCCTGCGCAACGTGCCTGTGCAGGTCGACGATTTCGACGGCCTTGTGGCAGTTGCCAGGGACGAGCAGGTGGCGTTGACCATCGTCGGCCCGGAAGCGCCCCTAGTCGCTGGTGTGGTGGATCGGTTCCAGGCGGAAGGATTGCGCTGCTTTGGACCGGGCGCGGGTGCTGCGCAGCTGGAAGGATCGAAGTCCTTCACCAAGGCATTCCTGGCTCGCCACAAGATTCCCACCGCAGCCTATGAGGTGTTCACGGACAGTTCCGCCGCATGCGCATACGTGCGCGAACGAGGCGCTCCCATCGTCGTAAAAGCAGACGGTCTGGCCGCGGGAAAAGGCGTGGTGGTGGCAGCCACCGTCGAAGAAGCCTGTGTCGCAATCGAAGACATGCTCGAGGCCAACGCCTTCGGTGACGCGGGCGCCAAGGTGGTGGTCGAAGACTTCCTCGTTGGCGAGGAGGCGAGCTTCATCTGCATCTGCGATGGGGTGCATGCGCTGCCGTTTGCGAGCTCGCAGGATCACAAGGCACGCGACGATGGTGACAAAGGGCCGAATACCGGGGGCATGGGTGCCTACTCCCCAGCGCCGGTGGTTACACAGGCGGTGCACGATCGTGTCATGGCCGAGGTGATCGAGCCAACCCTGCGCGGTATGGCACAAGACGGGCATCCGTACGTGGGCTTTCTCTATGCGGGCCTGATGATCGCGTCGGATGGCAGCCCGAGCGTGGTGGAGTTCAACTGTCGCTTTGGGGATCCCGAAGCGCAGCCAGTGATGATGCGTTTGCAGTCCGATCTGCCGGCGTTGTGCGAGGCGGCCATAGACGGCGCTCTGGATACGGTTACGCTGCAGTTTGATCCCCGTCCGGCGCTGGGCGTGGTGCTGGCTGCTGGTGGTTACCCGGAAAGCTACGACAAAGGCGATGTCATCTTCGGCCTCGACGATGCGGACGGTGATGACGTGAAGGTATTCCACGCGGGCACGACGCTGGTGGACGGTGAGGTGTGTACCAACGGCGGCCGCGTACTGTGCGTTGTGGCCATGGGTGACGATGTGGCAGACGCGCAGAAGCGCGCTTACGCAGCCGTCGCCGGTGTCTCCTGGCGTAACATGCAGTACCGCACCGACATCGGCTACCGCGCCGTCGCACGAGGCGCGTAGCGAGTCGCCTACAAAGCGACGCGAACGCCGCCGATGCGGCGTGGGTTCCATAGCCTGAACATGGGCTATGCGTGCCGCCCTGCTCACACAGTTCGATGACTTTACGGATCTCGACACCGAGGCGTTACGGACGGTTGCGCGTAGCAGCCGCGCCATCCGCCTGGCGGCGAATCGCTGGCTGGTGCGCACTGGGCGTCAGCCGCACGGCCGCTACTATCTGCTGGAAGGCCGTGTGCAACTGGCGGGCGGCGAGGTCATCACCCACGGCAGCCTGCGTGCGCGGCGGCGGCTCTATCCCGGCTGCAACGAGGTGCGCTCGCTGTCGCCAGTGCTACTGGTGCATGTGGACTGGCAGGCCGTGGAGTTTCTCGTGGGCGATCGCCAGGGCTTGCCCACGGAGCTGCCGCCGGGCTGGGAAGAGGCTTTTCTCAGCCTGCCGGTGATGCGCCGACTCAGCCCTGCGGACTGGTACCGGGTGTTGAAGAGCCTGCGTCCGTACCCGGTGGCGGCGCACACGCAGGTGGTCAGCAAGGGTCAGCCAGGCGAGCAGAGTTTTGTGCTCGCGGCGGGTTCTGCGGCGGTGCTCGACGGTGCTCGACAGCTTGTGATGCATGGTCCCGGAGGGCTCTTTGGCGAAGATGCGCCGATCCTTGGCGCGCCCCGTAACGCCACCGTGCAGATGTGCGAGCCCGGGGTGGTGCTGTGCATGCCGCGGCAGATCCTCGTTTCCGTTCTGCTCGCCGCGGCTGTGCGCGCGCCGAGCCGAGCCCAGGACATGATTCCATTACACGTTGGCAGCCGTCGCGCTGGTCCAGGCCTGCATCTGCCGCTGAAGGAGCTTCGCTATGCGGCACCGCTGCTGGATCGCGGGTGTACCTATGCCGTTCAGGGCGGGCTGCCGGCGGAGCGTCTGCTTGCTTGTTTTCTGCTCGTGCAGGCCGGCGTCGATGCGGTAATTCCTGAGCTGTGCGATGAATCAGGCAGGCACTGTGCGTCCGCTGGCCCAGGTGCGCAGTGAAGCGATGGACTCCGCGTGCAGCACCGACATGGGGTAGGTGCGATCGATGGCCGCCTGCACGTCCGCCTGCTGCACCTGCGCTTCCCGCGACGCAGCAAGGTATCGGGCGGAGATGATGCACTCCTCGATCTCGGCGCCGGTGAACCCTTCGGACATCTGCGCCAGCATCGGCAATTCGAAGGCCGTGGTGTCGATGCCGCGCTTGCCGAGGTGTATGCGGAAGATCTCTTCACGCATCTCCGCGTCGGGCAGGTCCACGAAAAACACCTCGTCCAGTCGACCTTTGCGGATCAGCTCTGGCGGCAACTCGGAGATATCGTTGGAGGTGGCGACGATGAAAACCGGCGCTTTGTTTTCCGCCATCCAGGTGAGCAGAGTGCCAAGCACGCGCTTCGACGTGGCGTTGTCGGAAACGCCAGTGGCGATACCCTTTTCGATCTCGTCCATCCACAGCACACAGGGCGCCATCATTTCCGCCTGCTTCAGTGAGTTGCGCAAGTTGCGTTCGGTCTCGCCGAAGAACTTGTTGTAGAGCGCACCAAAGTCCAGGCGCAGGAGTGGCAGACCCCAGAACCCAGCCACGGCTTTGGCCGCGAGGCTCTTACCGCCGCCCTGCACGCCGAGCAGCATGACTCCGCGTGGGCGGTCATTCTCCGCTTTGAGGAAGGCGTTCTGCCGTACCGTGAGCCAGCGTTTGAGGTTGGCAAGGCCGGCGACGTTGGTAAAACGCTCGGTGTCGTACTCGAAATGCAGCACCCCTTCGGAGTCCAGCAGCTCGAACTTCAGACGGTTGATCTCCGGGATGTCGGACTCGGTGATGGCGCCGTCGGTTTGCACGGCATGGCGGATGAGCAGCTGAGCATCGGCATGGGACACGCCACGCAGGTTGCTGATCAGCTTCTTGAGCGTTTCGCCGTCGGTCTTCACCTTCTGACCGTTGTTCTGCTCTGCCCAGGCCTGTGCCTGGCGCCGCACCAATCCCATCAGCTCATCGTCGCTCGGAAGTCGCAGGCTGAAAGAGGCGGTCAGGCGGCCGATTTCCGGCGGCACTTTGCAGCTGTGGCTGAGCAGTACCACCGTATTGCCCAGCTTTTCATGACCGAGGGCGATGTCCTTCAGGTGGCGGATGTGCAGCGGTTCGTTGTCGAGGTAGTGATGGAAGTCGCAAAGCACGTAAAGCGCCGGCCCTCGCTTGCTCGCGATGTGCTGCAGCACCTCCAATGGCTCCTGGCAGCGTGTTTCGCCGGTTGATGCAGGCTGTTCAATGCCGCCGAGCACCAGGCCTTTGGTGGCGCTCCATTCGAAGTAGGCAAGACGTCGCTGCGTGGCGAAGCGAAGCAGCAAGGCCAGCACGCGGCGCTCGTCAGGTGACTCCACCACGACGATGGGAATCTTGGCGTCGAGAATGACGCTGAGATCCTTGGTGTCTGCCACTGGAGCGCTCCTGTTCCGGCGTGAGTCGGGCCGGATGGTATCATCCTGCCCTGGCCAATCCTTGTTACAGAGCGCGCTATGAGCATGACAGACGTCCTGATACTGCAGTTCGACCGGGCCCTGAGAACCCTCACCGGGCAGCGGGCTGCGCAGCGACCTACACCGGCCGCAGAGGTTGACGAAGCGCCGCTTTCAGATGAGGAGCGGCGCCACGCGGCCGGCCTGATGCGTGTGAACCACACGGGCGAGATCTGTGCCCAGGCGCTCTACGAAGGCCAGGCACTCACGGCGCGCAGCGCCGAGACTCGGCGTATGCTGCTGGACGCTGCCGAAGAGGAGGCCGACCACCTCGCCTGGTGCCAACAGCGCCTGGGGGAGCTCGACTCGCGTCCCAGTGTTCTCAATCCGATGTTTTACGCAGCGAGTTATGCGCTCGGCGCCGTCACGGGGCTCATCGGCGACCGCGTGAGCCTTGGATTCGTGGAAGCCACCGAGCATCAGGTGTCGGCACATCTGGACGACCATCTGGAAACTTTGCCGCCAACGGACAACCGCAGCCGCGCCATCGTTGCCACCATGCGCGAGGAGGAGGCTGAACACGGCGCTAATGCGCTGGCTGCGGGCGGCGCGGAGTTCCCGCTGCCGGTGAAGGAGGGTATGCGTCTGGTGTCGCGCCTGATGACGGAGACCACCTACCGGGTCTGAGCGCTCGTCCCCCAGGCCGTCAGATGGGCACCGGCGGTGGCGGTCAACTTGCCGCCCAGATAGTCTTGAGGATCTCCAGCAATGCCAGGAGGTCTGATGATTGAACTCTATGCCGGACCTACGCCGAACGGGTGGAAGGTAGCGATTCTGCTGGAAGAACTGGCGTTGCCGTATCGCGCGCATCACATCGATATTCTGCGCGGCGACCAGCTCACGCCGGAGTTTCTGGCGATCAACCCGAACAACAAGCAGCCGGCGATCATTGACCCGGATGGGCCTGGTGGCGAGCCAATTACGCTGTGGGAATCGTGCGCCATTCTCGTCTACCTGGCTGAAAAGTATCAGCGCTTCATACCGGCGTCCGCAGCACAGCGTGCGCATGTTATGAAGTGGCTGTTCTTTCAGGCGTCTGCCCAGGGGCCGATGGCCGGCCAGTATGCGCACTTTGCGTTCTATGCAGCCCAAGAGCACCGGTACGCCTATGCCATAGATCGCTATGCCAGCGAGATGAACCGGCAGATGGGCGTGTTGGATCGCCATCTCGAAGGCCGCAAATACATGGTGGATGAGTACTCCATCGCTGATATGGCGTTGTTGCCGTACGGCGTCACCTCCTTGGCGCGCAGCAAGGCGCCGCGTCCGCACCTGAAGGCGTGGACGCAACGTCTGCTTGAAAGGCCGGCTGTACGCAAGGGCCTGGCCCTCATGAAAGATGAGGTTCGCAAGGAAACCATCGCCGGTGGCATGGAAGGATTCGGCGAGCAGCACCGCAACGTGCTGTTCGGCGACGCGCAGTTTCAGGAACGTTAGATCACGGAATGGTAAGAGGAGACCGGCATCAATGAGCATTCCCGAAAACGCAGATATCGAGAACTGGATCGCGCAGGAGGCGCCGGAGGAGGTGCTCGAGCCGGATCTCCCGATCATCGATCCGCACCATCATCTGTGGGATCTGCGTGGTCGCAATGGCATGAGCTTCCGGCAGGAGGTGTATCTGTGCGAGGAGATCAGCCGCGACATCGCCAGCAGCGGGCACAACGTCGTGCAGACCGTGTTCGCGCAGTGCGGCGCGTTTTACCGTGCCGATGGCCCGGAGGAGTTGCGCTGCGTTGGCGAGACGGAATTCGTTCATGGCATCGCCGCCATGAGCCGTTCCGGGATGTACGGGCCAACACGACTGTGCACCGGTATCTTCA
>JAUILW010000930.1 GCA_030432795.1 Gammaproteobacteria bacterium | reverse complement strand
GTGCTCAATGGCGAGGAAGCGACGCGATACGAGCGACCCGCCGCCACCATCGACTCGGCTTTCACCATCGTCGGCCTCGGCCAATTGGTGGACGCTGCCGCATCTGCGGACCGCACGATAACGTTCGCGTCATGAGCTGGCTGTACATTCTGCGCAGCGGCCCGTACACCTCCTCCCGATTTTCGGAAGCCATCGACGCCATGCTCGTTGCCGGTGTCTTCGAGCAGCCGATACGCGTGCTGCTCGTGGATGATGCCGTGCAAGCGTTACGGCAGCATCAGAACGGCGAGATCCTTGGGAGCAAGACACCCGGCAAGATGCTCACGGCACTACCGGACTACGACATCCAGGACATCTTCGTCTGTCGGCACAGCCTCGAACGGGCGGGGATACATGAAGATGCGCGCATCGAGCTTCCGGTTACAATCGTCGATCACGCGGAACAGGCGGCGCTCATCGCCGCAAGCACACAGGTATTTTCCGACTGATGGCGGTACTTCATCTCATCAGCAGCATCGAGGGTCTTGCGTCCTGCGCAACGCGGGCCGCTGCGCAGGACGTAATCGTGCTGATGCATGACGCCTGCTACGCAATCACTGAAAACAGCGGCTGGCATCGTCTGGCCTCGCACGCAGCTGCCCGCGGATTGACAGCCAGCCCACACGACATCGACTTCGACCGACTGGTTGAGCTGACCGCCGAGCACCAGCCGGTCGTGACGTGGCGGTAACGGCGGGCATGGCGGTGGCACGCGACAAGGAAGGCTACCTTCGGCACCTCGGCGATTGGACGCCGGAAATCGCACAGCAACTAGCCGAGGAAGAAGGCATCACGCTGGACGCGCGGCACCACGCGTTAATCGAGCTGGTGCGGGACTACTTCGCCCGCAAAGAGGTGTCGCCAGCCATGCGGCCACTGGTACGGCTGGTCAAGGAGTCGCTGGGGCCGGAGGCCGGCAACAGCATGTACCTGATGCAGCTCTTTCCACAAAGCCCGGCAAAACAGCTGGCAAAGATCGCCGGCCTGCCAAGGCCCACCAACTGCCTATGATGCGTCCGCCGGCGGCCTGGTGCGCGAACGGAAGCGTACGACCTCGCCCACGACCACGGTAGTTGGCCCTGAGACATTCTCTGTCCGCGCGCGCTCGGCAATATCCGACAGCACGCCTTCCACCACTCGCTGTGTGTCCAACGTCGCATTTTCAACCAGCGCTACCGGCATGTTCGCCGACATACCCGCCGACTGCAGCGCCGACGCAATGCGCTCCAGATTGAACAAGCCCATGTAGAACACCAGCGTCTGATCCGGGGCCACGAGATGCGACCATTCCA